>JBGUVH010000146.1:0-7315 GCA_045134215.1 Acutalibacteraceae bacterium | reverse complement strand
TTCCTTATTCATATAGGCAAGGGTCAATACCTTTTTGGTATCTGCATCAACAACTATAGCAGGAATAAGTCCCTTCTCGTCAAATTTAAGCTCATCAATATTAAACATAATTATAACCTCACAATAATTCCGTTATCATTTAGTTTTTTCTTTAAATCCTTTATTTTTACTTGGCCGAAGTGGAATATTGAAGCTGCAAGACCTGCATCTACACCGGGAAGTGTTTTAAACAGCTCAACAAAATGCTCCATATTACCTGCTCCTCCCGAAGCTATTACAGGAACATTAACAGCCTGACACACCTTATCTAACATTTCAAGGTCAAAGCCACCCTTTACTCCGTCGGTATCAATTGAATTAACAACGATTTCACCGGCACCGCTTTCTACACCTTGTTTTATCCACTCTATTGCCTCTATTCCTGTGTCCTCTCTGCCACCCTTAGCAAAGACGTGGAAAGCTTCGTCCACCCTTTTGATATCAACCGACAGCACAACACACTGGTCACCGTATTTTTTGGCTGCCTGACCTATAAGCTGTGGATTTTTTATTGCTCCCGAATTAACACTAACCTTATCGGCACCGCATTTAAGCACCCTGTCAAAGTCATCAATTGTGTTAATTCCTCCACCTACTGTAAGAGGAATAAATATCTGTGAAGCAACCTCTCTTAATATATCAGTAAATAACTGTCTGCCCTCAAAGGAAGCGGTTATATCGTAAAATACAAGCTCATCAGCACCGTTATCACTGTAATATTTTGCAAGCTCTATTGGTGAAGAAACATCACTTAGTCCTTTAAAGTTTACACCCTTTACAACTCTGCCGTTCTTTACATCAAGACAGGGAATAATTCTCTTTGTAATCATTTTGTTTTTTCCACCGCCTCGGATATATCAATAGCACCTATGTAATAAGCCTTGCCTATAATTGCACCGTATACGCCGATTTGACTTAAATTTTCAATATCGCTCATATCGGTAACGCCACCTGAGGCTATAATATTCAGTGAAAGCTTTTCTTTAAGAGCTTTATAAAGCTGAAGGTTAGTGCCTCTCATAGCTCCATCACGGGAAATATCGGTACATATTATGGTTTTTACACCAATGCTTTGCATTTCAGAGCAAAACTCCATTCCGTCAAACTGAGATTTTTCGGTCCAGCCCTTTATAGCAACCATACCGTCCTTTATATCAACGCCAACAGCAATTTTATCACCGTAATTTTCCAGTGCCTTTATTAAAAAAGCTCGGTCCTTAACGGCAGCCGTTCCCAGAATAACACGGTTTACCCCTGCATCAATATAGGTTTTTACAGTGTCAATACTTCTAATTCCGCCACCGATTTCTATAAAAGCGTCGGTGGCTTTTCTTATTTTCTTTATAGTTTCAATATTAGGGGTACTTCCCTCCCTTGCTCCCTCAAGGTCAACAAGATGAAGATGGTCAGCACCGCTTTTTCTAAAGGCTTTCGCCACATCTTCAGGACTGTTACTGTAAACCGTCATATTATTATAGTCACCTTTATAAAGACGGACAGCTTTGCCCTCGTATAAATCAATCGCAGGAAAAATTATCATACATTATCTCCAATTTCGCAAAATGCCTTTAATATTTTAAGCCCCACTTCCCCGCTTTTTTCAGGGTGGAACTGACAGCCGAATACATTGTCCCTTGCAACAGCAGCAGTAAGCTCTTTTCCGTACTCGGCAGTAGCGATAAGGCTGTCCTCACAACCAGATGCATAGAAGGAATGAACAAAGTATACACAGTCCCCGTCTTTGATATATTTAAAAAGAGGGTTATCCTTTGTAAAATGCAGTGCATTCCAGCCGATATGAGGTATTTTAAGGTCCTTTGGTATAGTATTCTCCATTCCTACAACCTCGCCCTTTAAAAGACCAAGTCCCTTATGCTCACCGTATTCATAGCTTTTTTCAAAAAGCATCTGCATACCAAGGCAAATACCCATAATACATTTACCTTTTTTTACCTGTTCCATAATTTCTGTATCAAGTCCCAAATCACGAAGCTTTTTAGCAGCATCACAAAAGGCTCCCACACCTGGGAGAATAAGCTTGTCGGCTTTTTCTATTACCTCTTTGTCACCTGTTACACAAATATCAGCACCTATTGCCTTAAAAGAGGAACAAAGTGAAAAAAGATTACCAACCCCATAATCAATAATCGCTATCATTACAGGACTCCTTTGGTAGAGGGAATTTCATCGGCAAAACGGTTGTCAAGGCTTACTGCAATACGCAGTGCTCTTGCTACAGACTTAAAGGCACCTTCAATTATGTGATGGGTATTCTTTCCGTCACGCTTCATAAGGTGTAAGGTTATATCTGCATTTCTTACAAAGCTTATAAAAAATTCTTCAACAAGCTCGGTATCAAAGCTTCCTACCTTTTCGGTAAGATTATCCAGCTTATAGGAAAGATACGGTCTGCCTGAAATATCAACAGCACTTTCAAGTAAAGCTTCATCCATAGGAAGAAGCATAGAGCCATAACGGGTAATTCCCTTCATATCTCCAAGAGCTTCTTTAAATGCTTTACCAAGACATATTCCTATATCCTCAACTAAGTGATGGTCGTCAACAAAGGTATCGCCCTTAGCATTTATGTTGATATCAAAGCCTGAGTGACGGGCAAAGAGAGTCAGCATATGGGTAATAAAGCCACAGGGAATATTAAGCTGAGCCTTTCCCTTTCCGTCAAGATTTATACTAAGCTCAATTTGTGTTTCAGCCGTATCTCTATTTATATTGCCTATTCTCATTTTGCTTCCTCCTTAATCTCTTTAATAGCACCGATTAATGCCTTCATATCATCAAGTGTGCCTATGGTTATACGGTTATAGTTTTTAATTTTTTCATTAGTAAAATGACGGATAAGAATTCCTTTTTCTTTAAGCCTTTTATAAAGAGCCTCGCCGTCAATCCAGTCACACTGTGCAAAAACGAAATTAGCCTTTGAATCAGTAAGGTTAAAACCAAGCTTTTTAAGCTCGTTTACAGTATAATCACGGTTCTTTATAATTTCATTACATTTATCCACATAATAATCGTTTTCATCAATAGCATTTTCACCTGCAACAAGGGTCAGACGATTAATATTATAGGGATTTGTAGAATATTTTATAAGCTCTAAATCTTTTATCAGCTCTTTATTTCCGATTGCAAAGCCAAGCCTTGCCCCTGCCATACATCTTGATTTTGAAAAGGTCATTGAAACAAGAAGATTATCGTATTTTCGGGTTAAAGGAACAACACTTTCTCCTCCGAAATCAATGTATGCTTCATCAATAAGCACCACATTATTTCTGTTTGTTTTAAGAATTTCCTCAATCTCTGAAACCGAAAGAGTCAGTCCAGTAGGAGCATTTGGGTTAGCAATAACAATAAACTTATTCTTGTTAAGATAATCCCGATAATCTATAGAAAAATCCTCTTTAAGAGGTATCATTTCAGCATCTATACCGTATAGCTGAGCAAAAACCTTATAAAAGCCATAGCTTATCTCAGGGAAAACAGCCTGTTTTTCTTCACCCGAGAAAGCCATAAAGGAAAAATTAAGAATATCATCACTACCGTTAGCAAGATAAACATTTTCGCTATTTACATCGTAAAGCTTTGCTATCTTTTCCCGAAGCACACTGCAGGTAGGGTCAGAATAAAGACGAAGGTTTTTTACCTCATCACTGTTTATAGCCTTGATAACAGCAGGTGAGGGTGGAAAAGGCGATTCATTTGTATTAAGCTTTATGTACTCACAGTCCTTGGGCTGTTCACCCGGAACATAAGCTTCCAAAGAAGTATAACACTTTTTAAGAAATCTGCTCATTATTTTTTCTCCATACGGATAATTGCACTCTTTGCATGGGCTGTCAGTCCTTCTTTTTCGGCAAAGAAGGCTACATCATCAGCTACAGCATCGAGAGCATCCTTTGTATAATAGGTATACTGTGTTTTCTTAACAAAATCGTCAACAGACAAAGGACTTGAAAACTTGGCTGTACCGCTTGTGGGAAGTGTATGGTTAGGTCCTGCAAAATAATCCCCCAGTGCCTCGGGACAGTATTTTCCCATAAATATACTTCCTGCATGGCGAATGGAATCAAGGTAATCAAAGGGATTATCTACACAAAGCTCAAGATGCTCAGGTGCAATTTCATTTGCAATATCTATAGCAACCTTTAAGTCCTGTGCAACAATGATTTTTCCATTATTATCAATTGAGGCTCTGGCAATTTCGCTTCTTGGCAGTAATGGTATCTGTTTTTCAAGCTCCTCTGACACCCTTTGTGCAAAGGAATAGCTGTCAGTAAGCAGAACAGCACTTGCCATTTTATCGTGCTCAGCCTGAGAAAGTAAATCTGCCGCTATATAAGAAGGCTCACAGGAGTTGTCAGCCACAACAAGTATCTCACTCGGCCCTGCTATCATATCAATGGAAACAGTACCGTAAACCTGTTTTTTTGCTTCTGCAACAAAAGCGTTACCAGGTCCCACAATTTTATCCACCTTGGGTATACTCTCGGTACCGAAGGCGAGGGCAGCAATAGCCTGTGCTCCACCAACCTTGAATACTCTGTCAACCCCTGCAATAACTGCAGCAGCAAGAATTACGGGGTTAACCTTTCCGTTTGCCATAGGAGGAGTTACTATACATACCTCTTTAACTCCCGCTATTTTTGCAGGAATACTGTCCATAAGCACAGTAGAGGGGTAAGCAGCAGTTCCACCAGGTACATAAAGACCTGCTCTGTCAACAGGTATAACCTTCTGTCCCATAACAACACCGGGTTTATCGTTAATAATAAAGCTGTTTCTTATCTGTTTTTCGTGAAAAGCTCTGATATTTTCGGCAGCCTTTTTAAGAATACCTATAAAACGCTCTTCAACCAGCTCCATTGCTTCCTTTTTTTCTTCTTCACTAACCTCAAGACAGGAAAGACTAGCTTTATCGAATTTTTTACAGTAACGGTAGAGAGCATTATCTCCGTTTTTCTTTACATCCTCAATTATTTCAGTAACAATAGCCGAAACATCAGTTGCAGCTGTGCCTCGGGCAAAAATTTCGCTGTTAGGCACCTCACCGTATTTTAAAATTTTAATCATTCTTTTTCACTCACCTGTCGGGCCAGATTCTGTCTGACCTTTTCAATAATATCCTTTTTAAACTGATAGCTTGATTTATTGGAAATAAGTCTTGCACTTATAGGAACGATGGTTTCAAAGGGAACCAAATCGTTCTCAAGCAAGGTTTTACCTGTTTCCACAATATCAACTATAACATCAGAAAGCTCTAAAATAGGTGCAATTTCAATAGAACCGTTAAGGTGGATAATATCAATATCCCTACACTTTTCGCTATAGTATTTAGCAGCTATATTGGAAAATTTGGTAGCTACCCTAAGGGTAGAATCGGTATTATCCCTGAAATCCTTTTTAGCGGCAACCGCCATTCTGCATTTACCTATCTTAAGGTCAAGAAGCTCATATACATCGGGGCTGTATTCAAGAAGTATATCCTTTCCTGCAACGCCTATGTCAGCAGCTCCTCGCTCAACATATATCGCAACATCAGAGGGCTTTACCCAGAAGTAGCGTACCCCAGCTTCCTTGTTTTCAAATATAAGCTTACGGTTGTTTTCTTTAATTGAAGGACAGGGAAAACCTGCTTTTTCAAACATTTCGTAAACCTTTTCTCCAAGTCTTCCCTTTGGAAGCGCAACATTAAGCATCTTCATAAACCAAAACCTCCCCCTCTTTTACGGTTACTGCCCTTTTATAACGAAGGTTATCGGGAAGCTTTTTACAAACCCTGACACTTTCACCGCTTTTTGATAGCTCCTTAGCGGCACATAGGGTTTCTGAAACATTACCGTTTTCAATAAGAACAGTATCAACATCATACTCGGCTTTCTCGGCTTTGAAGCGGTTAAGCTCATCAAGGTAAACAGCAAAGCCGATAGCAGAGCTGCTTCTACCCATTTTTCTCATAAGCTTATCGTACTGACCGCCTGAGCAAACACTTGTAGGTATTCCGTTTATATAACCCTTAAACACAATACCGCTATAGTATCTCATACCGCCTACAACAGAAAAGTCAACCGAAAATTTATTTTCATAGCCTTCGCTTAAAAGAATTTCTAAAATTTCCCTGAATTCAATAAGCTCAGGTAAATCACTGAACACTTCAAGTGCTTTAAGAGCCTCCTTAACAGAGGAATAATTTTTTGTAAATATCCTGAGTTTATCTGCAACGGTGTCTTTAAAACCTGATTTTTGGCAGAAGGACACAATACCGTCATCATTTTTACTGCTTATAAGCTGAAGTAATTCTTTTTTATTGTCATCAAAAATACAAAGCTCGTCTAATACACGGTTTAAAAGTCCGATATGTGAAATCTGCATTACATAATCTTCATCAATAACACAAAGACTTTCAAGAGCAAGAGAAATAACCTCACAGATTTCATAAAGTCCGATGCTTCCTATACATTCAAGACCTGTCTGCATAATCTCTTTATATGTATGAGAGCTACCTGAAATACGGTATACATTTTCGTTATAATATACCTTATAAACCTCTTGACCGTCATCCTTGCAGTTATTGATAATAGAAAGCGTTACGTCAGGCTTTAAGGCAAGAAGACGTCCCCTTGTATCATTAAAGGTAATTACACCGTCAGAAATAAGAAAATCCTTATTTTTTACATAAAGGTCGTATTCCTCGAACTTGCTCATTTTATATCTTGAGTAGCCGTATCCACGATAAAGCTTTCTCAGCTTATATACGGTTTCCTCATCATTTTTAAGCAATTTTTCATCTATATACATATATTAAATGCCTCCGAAAAAACAAATCACTTCATTAGTCTATCACATCAGTGTGATGAAGTCAAGGTATTTTAACAATATTTTTTTAAAAATCTTAAAACCTGCGAAGGCAGCACAGCAATCGCAGGTTTTATGTTAAATTACTTGGATTTTTTAATCTCGGTAATATCGAAAGGTGTTGTCTGGTATACAAAATAATTAAGCCAATTTGAATAAAGCAAATGTGCATGGGAACGCCACTTTACAACAGGCTGTTTTGTTTCATCATCATTTGGGTAATAGTTTTCGGGAATTTCTATTTTATCCCCTCTTTGCTTATCGCGTACATACTCATCATTTAAGGTATTAGCATCATATTCGGAATGTCCTGTAATAAATACCTGTTTTCCGTTCTCGGTAAGAAGAGCGTAAATTCCTGCTTTTTCTGAGGAAGCAACAATTTTAAGCTCCTTTACCTTTTCAATAT
>JBGUVH010000145.1:0-2095 GCA_045134215.1 Acutalibacteraceae bacterium | reverse complement strand
AGCCGCACCACTGTGGAAAGGCACAGTAAGACCATCAGTAGCATTTTCAAGGCTTAATTCAGCGCCCTTTGCATGCTCTTTTGTGATAGATTCAATATTTTCGAAAATAGCTGCTGTCAAGTTGTAAACATCATCTTCGCTAGCATTTGCGCTTACAATCAATGTAGCCTTAACTGTAACAGTTTCAATTTCTTCAGCTTGATTCTTATAAGTGTTTGCTGGAATTTTATAAACTGAATAGAAGGTATTGTCTTCCATAAGCTTCTTAGCAAAATCACCGTCTATCGGAACGATGCGAGTATCAGCATTAGTCATGCTAAGCTCAGTGATAGCGGGTGTCGGAGCGCCTGCAACGATAAATGCAGCGTCAATTTTGCCGTCCTTTAAAGCATCAGCGCTTTCGTCAAAGTTTTGATATTGGGGTTTAATATCCTTTTCGGTAAGTCCTGCAGCAGCAAGAACATCAACCGCATTGAAATAAACACCTGAACCGGGAGCGCCGATAGATACCTTCTTATCCTTTAAGTCAGCAACAGACTTAATGTCAGGATTAACTGTAACGAGCTGAACTGCCTCTGCATAAAGACCTGCTACTGTGCGGAAGCTTTCGATTTTGCCGTCTTCTTCAAAAGAACGGGTACCGTTCCAAGCATAGTGCATAACATCGGACTGAACAGTACCTAACTGATAGTCGCCAGCGTCAATACCCTGAATGTTATCTTTTGAACCGCCTGTTGATACAGCGTTAACAGTAACACCTGCATTGTTTGTTATGTACTGACCGATAATACCGCCATAAGCATAGTATGTACCTGTGGGGCTACCTGTGCCCATTGTCATTGTGCTGCTACCGCAAGCCGCTAAAGAGAAAAGCATTATAGCAGCCAATAAAATCGCTAAAAGTTTTTTCATAATATTTCTCCTTTTAATATATTAACAAAAACATTATACACTAAATTTACATTTTTTGCAAGAAAAAATGTTTTTTATTACATAATTGTAATATTAACTAATTTCAAATCTATAATTTTTAAAATCCACCAAAACCTTATTTGCGCGAATTAAAAAGTCAAAGCCGTATCTTGTCATTCGTAAACAATCGATTTATAAAAATCAAAGAGACAATTACAGCAGTAGTAATTGTCTCTTTTGCGTGGTTACTAACTATTTATATGCCTATCTAAAAATTCTCACAATAGAATATCCTATATAGAAAAATTCTTCTCTTATCAAAAAAGGAATTTTCGTCTTAAAACTTCTATACATTGTTGTTGGCGTTGGTGAAGAATATGCTTCAATATCATAATCCTTAGCCATTAACATTGCTCTTTTCATATGTAAAGGGTCGCTTACAATAATTGCCGTATTAAAAGAATTCTCATCCATTATCACTTTGGCATTTTCTAGATTTTCTTCTGTAATTGTGGATTTTTCTTCTATAAAAATCGCTTGTTCCGGAACCGATTTTAAAATTGTATATTGTTTTGCAATGTGTGCATCGGAAACATTATTACCATCTCCAAAACCGCCGGTAAATATCAAATAATCAACATAACCATTTTCATAAAGCCATATTCCGTGATTTATTCTCTCACGATATACAGTTGAAACCTCACCATTTGATGTGCCTGCGCCTAAAATAATAGCCACATCACAACGGGTTTTGTTATCGTCTTTGCTATAGTTGACAATACTTAATGCAGTAAGAATTAAATAAAGAAAAATCATTGATAATATGAACAACAAAACAAAGGCAACCTTTTTTCTTTCACTTATCTTTTGCACCGATAACACCACCTTTATTTGATTATAACATAACATAAATAGATAAGCAATATTAACACTTTTCGGTCTTTCGAATCCACCTTGACGGAGATTTTAGTGATATTGTGCCGTTGGCGTATTTTACTTCTTCACTATTCACTATTACTTATTACCTTCCAAAAATCCGAGTATTTAAGAGAAAAATGAAAAGTGAAGAGTGAAAAAGTAAAAAACCCCGTACTTGCGTACGAGGATTTTTGGTGGGAGCGGGTGGATTCGAACCACCGAAGTCGAAGACAACAGATTTACAGTCTGCCCCCTTTGGCCACTC
>JBGUVH010000144.1:0-5076 GCA_045134215.1 Acutalibacteraceae bacterium | reverse complement strand
TAAACGTGAAATATTAATACTGCTTTTCAGAAAGAAGTCTGTACTTTTCGTCCCAAAGCTCCTGAGATAAGTCAACGTAGTAGCTGTGGGGATTTTCGAAACGTGTAACTTCCTCCCAAAGTGTATCCACCTGAGCAGCACAGTATGCTCTGATAGCGCTTATTGAACGTGGCGTATAGAGGCACTTACCGTTTTCAAAAATCTTTGTTCTGAGCTTAACAGCTCTGAAATTTTCAAGAGTTTTACGCTTCCATGTGTGGTTGGGGTCGAATATTGTGTAAGGCTTAGTGTCGTCAATAATTTCACCGTTCATTGTGATAACGTCGGCAATAGCCTTGTCGGTTTCATTGTCATAAAGCCTGTAAAGATCCTTAAAGCAAGGTGTTGTAATTTTTGCAACGTTCTCGCTTATCTTTATCTTAGGTGTTATACTGCCGTCCTCATTTTCTACGGCAACAAGCTTGTACACACCGCCGAAAACGGGTTCGCTGGAAGATGTTATAAGCCTCTCACCTACGCCGAAAGTATCTACCTTAGCGCCCTGAATAAGCATATCACGAATAATGTATTCATCAAGTGAGTTGGATGCACAAATCTTGCAGTCTTCAAAGCCTGCTTCATCAAGCATTTTTCTTGCTTTTCTTGAAAGGTAAGTAATATCGCCGCTGTCGATTCTGATGCCTGCAGGTCTGAAGCCCTTGGGTACTAAAACCTCGTTAAACACCTTGATAGCATTGGGAACACCCGACTTAAGTACGTTGTATGTATCTACAAGCAAAGTACAGTTATTGGGATATTCAGTAGCATAAGCCTTAAATGCATCGTATTCATTGTCAAAAAGCTGAACCCAGCTGTGCGCCATTGTACCAAGCGCAGGAACACCGAACATTCTGTCACTGATTGTACAAGCAGTACCTGCACATCCACCGATATAAGCAGCTCTTGCACCGTAAACAGCTCCGTCAAAACCCTGAGCTCTTCGTGAACCAAATTCCATTACAGCTCTTCCCTGCGCTGCTCTTACTATTCTGTTTGTTTTAGTAGCAATAAGACTCTGATGGTTAATGCACAAAAGAATCATTGTTTCAATAAACTGTGCCTGAATAACAGGTCCTTTTACGGTAACAATAGGCTCACCGGGGAAAATAGGTGTACCCTCGGGAACAGCCCATACATCGCAAGAAAATTCAAAATTCCTTAAATAATCAAGAAATTCTTCTTTGAATAATTTTTTGCTTCTTAAGTATTCAATGTCATCATCTGTGAACTTAAGATTATTTAAATAATCTACAAGCTGTTCAACACCCGCCATAATAGCGAAACCGCCACCGTCCGGTACTTTTCTGAAGAACATATCGAAGTAGCAGATTCTGTCCTTATAGCCATTTGCGAAATAACCATTAGCCATAGTTATCTCATAAAAATCAGTGAGCATAGTTAAATTTTGCTTTAATTCGTTAATGGAACTATTCATAATAACACCCTCTTAAGTCTATATGTTTATTTTATACCTAAAATCAAAAAAAGTACAGCATTTTTTTGATTTAAATGAATTTTAACATTATTTCCGCAAAATATTTAAAAAAACTATGCATTTTTTTAAATTTTTGTTTGATTTTTTGAAAATTTATCTTATAATAGTGTTATAAAGTTTCGAAAGGAAGAGTTTTATGCGTCTTAGAAAACAGCCCATCGGAGATAAGAATCTCATCGGTCTTAGAGTTGAAGAGGCACGCAAAAATCAGGGAATGAAGCAGAAAGAGCTTTTAGCTCAGCTTCAGGTTAGAGGTGTTGATATGAACTCCTCTGGTCTTTCAAAGCTCGAAGGACAAATAAGAAGTGTATCCGACTTTGAATTATTAGCAATTTCAGAAATACTTAATGTTAGCATCTCCTGGCTGCTTACAGGAAAATAATCATCAGCCTCCTTTGGGAGGCTGATGATTTTTATATTTATATATTGAGATATTTTTCTACTGCTGCAATCTTAACGCAAACACAGAAAAGATTCATAGCTGTTTCAAGCTCATCCATTGGAGGGAAGGATGGTGCAATTCTGATGTTGCTGTCGTTAGGGTCCTTACCGTAAGGATAGGTTGCACCTGCATCGGTAAGAACAACACCTGCATCCTTACAAAGCTTAACAACTCTTTTTGCACAGCCCTTCATTACGTCGACATTTATAAAGTAACCGCCATTAGGCATATTCCACTTAGCTATACCAATACTGCCAAGGTTATTTTCAAGTATTTCACATACTTTTCTGAACTTAGGTTCAAGGATTGCTCTATGGCCTTTCATAAGCTCTTTAACACCGTTTATATCGTGAAGGAAAAGAACGTGACGAAGCTGATTTAATTTATCGGGACCGATGGTAGCTGTTGTAAAGTGCTTTTTTAAATCCTTTACGTTTTTCTCGCTGGCAGCCATTGCTGAAACGCCGGCACCCGGGAATGTAATCTTGGATGTTGAGGCAAAGATAAATACCTGATTTTCGTTTCCGTACTTCTCTGCTTCCTGATAAATGCCAAGGAGCTTATCAGGAGTATCTGTAAGATCATGAACACAGTAAGCATTATCCCACATAATTTTGAAATCACGGGCTGCAGGTCTTAAACGCGCAAATCTTCTTACAACTTCATCAGAATAAGTAATACCTGTAGGATTAGCATATTTGGGAACACACCATATACCTTTGATGTTTTCATCATTTTCTACAAGATATTCAACAATGTCCATATCGGGACCGTCATCCTTCATAGGAACATTTATCATTTCTATTCCAAAATATTCAGTAATGGCAAAGTGTCTGTCATAACCGGGTACAGGACAAAGGAACTTAACATTATCAAGCTTACCCCAGGGCTTACAACCGTTATAACCGTGTGTTACACCTCTTGAAATAGCGTCAAACATAATTGAAAGGCTTGAGTTATTACCAAGAATAACGTGAGATGCAGGAACATCTATCATATTACCCACAATTTCTCTCATTTCGGGAAGTCCGTCCCAAATACCGTAGTTTCTCCAGTCCTCACCGTCAGAGTTAGCAAACTGGCTTCTTGCTTTTAAAGATTCTAAAACGCCTAAAGCAAGCTCCAGCTGTGCTGCACTGGGTTTACCTCTTGCCATATTAAGTTTAAGATTTTTAGATTTAGCGTCATTATACTCTTTTATAGCCTCATCGTATATAGTTTTAATTTCAGATTTTGTTAAACCTTCAAAATACAAAGCAAACACTCCAATTTAAATGAATTATTCGATACCAACAAATTGCATTTTTAATTCGTGATACTCCAATATTTTATATTATTCCGTCACAAAATGCAAGAAGAAATTAAAATTCTTGCAATATTTAACACAATGCACCAACCCGCGCCATTATTTTATTATTTTATGTGCAATTTGCCTTATTTATAACCCGATTTTAAAGAAATTAACGCCAAAAAACAGCAAAGAGCAGGCTTTAACACCTGCTCTTTTGTATATTCTGTACTGTTTTTTAGAATTCTGCAACACCTGTTGTTCTGGGAAAAGGCAGAACGTCACGGATGTTTGCAATACCTGTAAGGTACATAACCATTCTTTCGAAACCAAGTCCAAAGCCTGCATGCTTGTTGCCGCCGTATCTGCGAAGGTCAAGATACCACCAGTAATCATCTTCTGTAAGACCCATCTCGTGAATTCTGTCTACGAGAAGCTCAAGTCTCTCTTCACGCTGTGAACCGCCAACAAGCTCACCGATCTGAGGTACGAGAAGGTCAACAGCAGCAACAGTCTTACCGTCATCATTAAGACGCATATAGAACGCCTTAATTTCCTTAGGCCAGTCTGTTACAAATACGGGCTTTTTAAAGTAAACTTCAGTTAAATATCTCTCGTGCTCTGTCTGGAGGTCGCTGCCCCAGAATACCTTATACTCCCACTCGTCATTCTTTTTGGAGAGAATGTCTATAGCTTCTGTATAAGTAACACGAGCGAAGTCAGAATTAACGATGTGGTCAAGTCTTTCAAGAAGGCCCTTATCTACAAACTGGTTGCAGAAAGCCATATCCTGAGGACAATGCTCAATAACATAATTGATGATATACTTAACCATATTCTCGATAAGCTCCATATCATCCTGTAAATCAGCAAAAGCAATCTCAGGCTCTATCATCCAGAACTCAGCCGCATGTCTGGGTGTAAATGAGCGCTCTGCACGGAAAGTAGGACCAAAAGTATATGTCTTACCAAATGCCATTGCCATACACTCAGCTTCAAGCTGACCGGAAACTGTTAAGGATGTCTGCTTTAAGAAGTAATCCTCCTTAAAATCAACTGTGCCATCCTCATTCTTGGGAAGGTTATCGAAATCAAGAGTTGTTACCTTAAACATCTCGCCTGCGCCCTCACAGTCACTGCCTGTGATGATAGGTGTGTGAGCATAAACAAAGCCCTGGTCCTGGAAGAACTTATGAATAGCATAAGAAGCAACACTGCGGATTCTGAAAGCTGCGCTGAAAAGGTTAGTTCTGGGTCTTAAGTGAGCAATAGTTCTGAGATATTCAACGGAATGTCTCTTTTTCTGTAAAGGATAATCAGGAGAAGAAGCGCCTTCTACGCTGATTTCCTGAGCATGTATTTCAAAAGGCTGCTTAGCTGCAGGTGTTTCTAATACAAGACCTGTTACTTTTAAAGCAACGCCAACATTCTGAGAAGCAATTTCACTGAAATTATTTATCTTATCAGCCTCGAATACAATTTGTACGCCTTTAAAACAACTGCCGTCGTTGAGGTCAATGAAACCTAAAGCTTTAGAATCTCTTATGGTTCTTGCCCAACCGTAAACAGTTATAACAGTATCCTTATACTTGGCGATATCTGAGTATAAGGCTGCAATTTCTGTTCTTTTCATAATGCAAATTTCCTCCTTTTAGCAAAAATAAAAAACATAGAAATATCATACAATTTTTAAGAGTATTAGTCAAGCAAAATTAAAAAATACTTGAGAAAATAAAAGAAAACCACCTGCTGTAAGCAAGTGGCTTTTGGCGGAGAGGATGCGACTCGAACGCACAATGCATTGCTGCACAC
>JBGUVH010000143.1:0-7895 GCA_045134215.1 Acutalibacteraceae bacterium | reverse complement strand
ATTGCCGACAAGGATAAGGAAGAGGCTTTACCTCTTATCCGCCGTTTCTATGAGCTTGGCTTTAATATTGAGGCAACAAAGGGTACAGCAGAATTCTTAAAACAGCACGGTATCCGCACTCACGTTCTTGCCAAGATTCACGAGAATAGTGAGGAAATTCCAAATGCTATCCGTCAGGGACATATTGCTTATGTTATAAATACTAAGGATATAGCCTCTCAGGGTATGACCAGTGATGGTGTTGAGATAAGAAAACTGGCTACAGAAAACAATGTAACCATCTTTACTGCGCTTGATACTGTAAAGGTTCTCCTTGATGTACTTGAAGAAACTACACTTACTATTTCAACAATAGATGCTTGAGGTAAATTCAATTGAAACAACAATTAATGACTGTTATTTCCAATGAGAAAATAGCAAAAGATATAATGAAAATGGTCTTAAAGGGAGATACAAGCTCTCTTACAAAGCCGGGACAGTTTATTAATATTAAGCTTGAGGGTAAATATCTTCGCCGTCCTATTTCTGTCTGCGATTATGATGACAGTTCTATTACCATAATTTATAAAATTGTTGGTACTGGAACAGAACAGATGGCCGAAATGAAAGAGGGAACCGTTCTTGATATATTAAACGGTCTTGGTAACGGCTTTGATACCTCACTGTCAGGGGATTGCCCTGTGCTCATCGGTGGTGGTGTCGGAGTTCCTCCTATGTACAGCGTATGTAAGGAACTTGCCGTGAAAGGCATAAAATCCAAGGTTATACTTGGCTTTAACTCTAAGGACGATGTTTTTTATAAAAATGAATTTGAGGCTCTTGGTGCTGATGTTTACATTACTACCGCTGATGGCAGTATGGGAACAAAGGGCTTTGTTACTGATGTTTTGAAGGATTTAGAGTATTCCTATTTCTTTACCTGCGGTCCTTTGCCTATGTTCAAAGCAATAGAAAATGTTGCAAAAACAAGCGGACAGTACAGCTTTGAGGAAAGAATGGGCTGTGGCTTTGGCGCTTGTATGGGTTGCTCCTGTAAAACAAAATACGGCAATAAGCGTATCTGTAAGGACGGTCCTGTGCTTATTAGGGAGGAGATAATATGGTAAACACGAAAATAGAGCTTTGCGGTATTTCTCTTGATAACCCTGTTATTCCTGCTTCGGGTACCTTTGGATTTGGCTATGAATTTGCCGAGCTTTATGATATTAACTGTCTTGGAACCTTTTCCTTTAAGGGTACAACAAAGGATGCACGATTCGGAAATCCCACACCTCGTATTGCAGAATGTGAGGCAGGAATGATAAATGCCGTAGGACTTCAGAACCCCGGTGTTGAGTCTGTAATTAAAAACGAGCTTCCAAAGCTTAAAACCTGCTTTAATAAGCCGGTTATGGCAAATGTCAGCGGATTTTCTGTTGAGGATTATGCTTATACCTGCAAACAGCTTGACTCCTGTGACCAGATAGGCTGGTTTGAGGTTAATGTTTCCTGTCCCAATGTACATGGCGGTGGAATGAGCTTCGGTACTTCACCTGAAGCAGCCGCACAGGTAACAAAAGAGGTTAAAAAGGTTACAACTAAGCCTGTTATTATCAAGCTTTCCCCAAATGTAACTGATATTGTAGCCATTGCAAAGGCCTGTGAAGAGGCTGGGGCAGACGGTATAAGTATGATAAATACTTTGCTTGGTATGAGAATAGATTTAAAAACAAAGAAGCCTGTAATCGCAAATAAAATGGGTGGCTTTTCAGGCCCTGCAATAAAGCCTGTTGCTATTCGTATGGTGTATCAGGTATATGAAGCTGTAAACATTCCCATAATCGGAATGGGCGGAATTTCTACAGCAGAGGATGTAATTGAAATGATGCTTGCAGGGGCTACTGCAGTTCAGGTGGGCGCCGCAAACCTTGTTGATCCCTTTGCTTGTAGAGATATAATAAATAATTTACCCGCTGTTATGGAAAAATACGGAATTAAAGATTTAAAAGAAATTATCGGAGGTGCTCACTAATGGGTAAGGATGTTATTGTTGCGTGTGACTTCGCTTCAAGAGAGCAGGTTTTTGATTTTCTTGATAAGTTCACAGGAAGAAAGCCTTTTGTTAAAATAGGAATGGAGCTGTTTTACGCTGAAGGTCCTCAGATTGTAAAGGATATAAAGGCAAGAGGACACAAAATATTCCTTGATTTAAAGCTTCACGATATTCCAAATACTGTTAAAAAGAGTATGGCTGTTCTTTCACGACTGGATGTTGATATGACAAATCTTCACGCTGCAGGAACTATTTCTATGATGCAGGCAGCCCTCGAGGGTCTTACCCGTCCTGACGGAAGCCGTCCGCTTCTTATTGCTGTAACTCAGCTTACCTCTACCGATCAGGAGCGTATGGAAAATGACCTGCTTATAAAAGAGCCTATTGACAAGGTTGTTATGCATTACGCTAAAAATGCTGCTATTGCCGGTCTTGACGGTGTTGTTTGCTCACCTCTTGAAGCAGGAAAGGTACACGAAACCTGTGGCGAAAAATTCTTAACCGTTACCCCTGGTGTGCGTTTTGCTGACGGAGACGTTGGTGACCAGAAGCGTGTTATGACTCCCGAACAGGCAAAGAAAATTGGTAGTGACTATATTGTTGTGGGAAGACCTATTACTGCTGCAGGAGACCCTGTTGCTGCTTATGAACGCTGTGTAGCAGAGTTTTGTGACTAATTTAGTTAAGGAGAATAAAAATGGAAGCTTATAAAAGAGAATTTATACAGTTTTTAGAGTCTGCAGGTGTACTTAAATTTGGTGACTTTACTGCAAAAAGCGGAAGAAAAATACCTTATTTTATTAATGCAGGCGATATTAAGACCGGCGACCAGATTTCAAAGCTTGGCGAATTTTATGCAAAGGCTTATTTTGAAAAGGTAGGAAACCGCCGTACCGTTCTTTACGGACCTGCATATAAGGGTATTCCTATAGCTGTATCTGTTGCTTGTGCACTTTCAAAAGAAGGTCTTGACGTGCCTTTCTTCTTTAACAGAAAAGAGGAGAAGGACCACGGCGAAGGCGGTGTGTTTGTTGGATACAAGCCGCAGGAAAATGAAGAAATAGTTATCGTTGAAGATGTTATTACAGCAGGTACTGCTATAAGAGAAAGTATGTCAATTCTTTCTTCTCTTAAGGGCACAAAGGTTGCTGCAACATTTGTAATGGTTGACAGAAAAGAAAAGGGACAAACAGAAAAAAGCGCTATGGCTGAAGTTGGCGAGGAATTCGGCTTCCCTGTATACTCTGTAGTTGATGTTTACGATATTATCGAATATCTTGAAGAAAAGCCTGAAAATAAAGAAAATGTAGATAGAATCAAGGCTTATCTCAGTGTAAACGGAGCGAAAGCGTAATGAGACATCTTATTGATATTTTGGAGCTGTCTGTAGAAGAACTTGACTCTCTTGTGGCTACCGCAAACGATATTATTGATAATCCGCTTAAGTATGCACACAAATGCGACGGAAAAAAACTCGCAACTCTTTTCTTTGAGCCATCTACCCGTACAAGACTCAGCTTTGAAGCTGCTATGTATGAGCTTGGTGGAAATGTACTTACTATGGCTGATGCAGGCTCCAGCTCTGCTGCAAAGGGAGAAAGTGTTGCCGACACTGCTAAAATGATTTCTTGCTATGCGGATATTATTGCTATGCGCCATCCAAAAGAGGGCGCACCCCTTGTTGCTGCTAAAAACTCTGCTATTCCTGTTATTAATGCGGGGGACGGTGGTCATCATCATCCTACTCAGACTCTTGCTGATATACTGACTATTCATCGCGAAAAAGGAAGATTTGATAATCTTACCATAGGACTTTGCGGTGACCTTAAATTCGGCAGAACTGTTCATTCCCTTATCGGTGCGATGTCAAGATATAAAAACATTACATTTGTGCTGATTTCTCCTGAAGAGTTAAAGGTTCCTGATTATGTTAAAAATATAATCACCGATGCAGGACATAGCTTTATAGAAACCGCAAGCCTTGAAGAGAGTATGCCGAGCCTTGATATACTCTATATGACAAGAGTACAGAGAGAACGCTTCTTTAATGAAGAAGAATATCTTCGTCTTAAAGACAGCTATATACTGAATACAGATAAGCTGACAAATGCTAAGGCTGACCTTGTTATTATGCACCCACTGCCCAGAGTAAATGAAATCAGCGTAGCAGTGGATGAAGATAAGCGCGCTTGCTATTTTAAACAGGCACTTTACGGAAAATATATGCGTATGGCGCTTATTTTGAAGCTTTTAGGTATCGAATGAGGAGGCATATATATGCGTATTGATTCTATTAAAAACGGTTTTGTTATCGACCATATCAAAGCCGGTAAGGGTATGGAAATATACCGTTTGCTCGGTCTTAAAAAGCTTGGCTGTTCTGTTGCTATTATAATGAATGCACAGAGTAACAAAATGGGCAAAAAGGATGTAATAAAAATCGATGCCGATATCCAGCTTGATATGCATATTCTCGGCTATGTCGACCCTGATATAACCGTTAATGTAATTAAAGATTCGGTTATTGTTGAAAAGAAAAAAATCGAACTTCCCGAAAAGCTTACGGATATTATTTTCTGCAAAAATCCAAGATGTATTACTTCCTGTGAGCAGGAGCTTTCCCACGAATTTGTACTTGCCGATAAACAAAGAAGAATATATCGCTGTATTTACTGCGACGCAGAGGCTTAATGTCAAAAATACGGTAACGAAGAGTTACCGTATTTTTTATAATGCAATATAATATATAGGACATAATATTTATGTGTTGTAAATACTTGTTTGCAAATTCCAAAAATATTGGAACATTTTATGTAAAAAAATGCAAAATATGCTTGAAATTTGCAGCTCAGTGTGCTATCATATCATAAGTTGTTTATGTATCATTTTATGATGTTAAAAAGCTTTTGCTAAAGTTAGGAGTATTTAAATGAAAAAGAAGCTTATACTTGTTACCTCCCCACCTGCTTGTGGAAAAACATATATTTCCAAGATGCTGGCAACCAACCTTGACCATGTGGTTTATCTTGATAAGGACACCCTTATTCCTCTTTCAAATGTTGCTTATAGAGTTGCAGGTGAAGAGATTAACCGTTCTTCACAGTTTTTTGAGGATAATATCAGAAATGTTGAATATGAGGTAGTTCTTGACCTTGCTTTTGAAGCTCTTCAGTATGAGAATATTGTTCTTATAAACGCTCCCTTTACCCGTGAAATCAGAGATACTGAGTATATGATTTCTCTCAGGAAAAAGCTTCGTGAATACGGCGCTATGCTTACTGTTGTCTGGGTGCAGACCGACCTTGAGGTTTGTAAGCAGAGAATGATAGAAAGAAATTCAGAAAGAGATGCTTGGAAAATCGAACACTGGGATGAATATATTGCAACACGCGACTTTTCCATTCCTTCTAATCTTGAAGATCCTTCTATTGTTGATCAATTCCTTATTTTCAAAAATTCTTCTCAGGAAGAGTATGAGGTATCTATGAAGGGAATTGTTGATATTCTTCAGGAAGGTCTTAACTAAATAGATAAGATACAAAAAAAGCGGACTCGATTGAGTCCGTTTTTATTTTAGTAAAATGTTGCAAGCTCTTCTTTGGGAGCAGAGGTTCTTATAACCTCATTAACAGTTAGTACTGGTCCTTTTTTGCCATACATTTTGTGTTTTTTGAGCTCTATTTTTGCGGTTATTATTATCCAGTCACGCTGAATGAGTGTTTCGGCACCTTTCCAGTCACAAACGATTCCCGAATAGGTAATATCGTCGGCACAGCAGGTCATAACGTGTCTTCCAAGTACAAAGCTACCCTTTGGCATATCGCTGTTTTTAGCTACAATGCCTTTGAATTTTACGGTTTTTCCGTCATATTTAGGAAGCTCCTCTGTCATATCGCGGTACCAGAAAGCAAAATCCTTGTCGGCAATTTCAATCACAGGTGCGTTAATATCAAAGGGTAGTGGGTCTTCAATATCGTCATAAGCTACACTGCCATCTTCATATTCATAAGCAATATCAGCTCTTCGGCTGATTCCTCTTACTATTTTGTGAAGAACGTTTTTATCGATAGAGTCGTTATAGCGATTGAATATAACAAGCTCGGCATCGGTAAGCTTGTCAACAACAAGACTTCTCATATTATTGTTATATGAAACGGCAGTAGTTGCATCCATCAGTAAAAATTCCTGATAGATAATCCAATCTTCAGGCATTGCATCATAGAAGGACTGAAGCTGCCACATTCCGTTATACTCTACAACAATTCTTTTAGCATTTGATTTTTTGGCAAGAACAGTGAGATTAAAGGGAGTCAGGTCTTTTTCTTCTATTGTTTCAATCACAATTTTTCCGCCGTTATACTTAGAAGTATCATATTCTTCTTCGCCTTCTTCACACAGAAGCAGGAGAGTAGTATCCTTACTTTCAAAACGCGGGTCCTTAAGAGTTTCGTCAATAAATTTTGTTTTACCTGCGTCAAGAAATCCAACAAAAAGATAAACAGGAATATCCAAATTATTCACCTCTTAAATACCGAAAAGCTCAGAAAGCTTTGCTTCGTCAAGGTCTTTTCCGATAACACAAAGCCTTCCTATAACACCTGCAGCACCGCTTCTTACATTTATTTCTCCGGGAACATAGTCAAAGTGTATCCAGTTGCCGTCATCTCCTGCGACAATACCTTTTGCTCTGAGAATTATGCCATACTGACTGTTTTCGTCAATAGTAGTAAGAGCAGTTTTGATAGCTTCAATAGAATATTTCTTAACTATTTCTCTGCCGAAGCTTGAGAACACCTCATCAGCGTGATGATGGTGATGGTCGTGACCGCAACCGCAGCTACATTCTTCTCCATGTTCGTGGTGATGCTCGTGATGGTGATGATGACAACAGCAGTTTTCGTCTTCACATTCTTCATCGTGGTGATGATGGTGATGATGCTCATGCAGTTCATCCAAATCCTTTTCAAGAGAATCGGTTTTCTCCATAGCTGAAAGTATCACTTTGCCGTCAATATCGTTCCAAGGAGTAGTAACTATGACAGCATTTTGGTTATGCTCTCGTATAAGGGCTACAGCCTTTTCAAGCTTTTCTTCGCTGATATTGTCGGTACGGCTTAAAATAATTGCATTAGCATTTTCAATTTGATTGTTATAAAACTCACCGAAGTTCTTGCTATATATTTTTACTTTGGTAGCATCGGCAATGGTGGTATAGCTGTTAAGCTTAATATTATCAAGCTGCAGTCCTTCAACTGCCTTAATAACATCACTAAGCTTTCCAACTCCTGAAGGCTCAATAAGAATTCTGTCAGGATTATAGGTTTCGATAACCTCTTTTAAAGCTGTGCCAAAGTCACCTACAAGAGAACAGCAAATACAACCCTGATTCATTTCAGTAATCTTAACTCCTGCTTCTTTAAGAAAACCACTGTCGATACCGATTTCACCAAACTCGTTTTCAATAATGACAATTTGCTCGCCTGTAAATACTTCGCTTAAAAGCTTCTTAATAAGTGTTGTTTTTCCTGCTCCTAAGAAGCCTGAAAAAATATCAATTTTAGTCATTTTAATACCTCTTTAAAATATAATTCAATTAATTATACAACATTTGATTTCAGTTTGCAATCATTCTTTTGAGATGGTTTATGGTCTTTTGAGATGGTTTGTGGGTATTACCTATTACTTTTTACTTATTACTTTCCAAAAATCCCGTAAGGAATTTTGGTTGAGGTAAGAGTGAAGAGGTAAGAAGGAAGAAGTAAAAATCCCGCCCACTTTCGTGAACGGGATTTTTGGTGCCGCTGACCGGACTTGAACCGGTACGGTATCGCTACCGAGGGATTTTAAGTCCCTTGTGTCTGCC
>JBGUVH010000142.1:0-5565 GCA_045134215.1 Acutalibacteraceae bacterium | reverse complement strand
GTATTAAATAAGGCTTTAAGCGAAACAAAACAAACCGAAAGCGAAAAAATCCGCTCTGAAGTTTCCTTGCCTGTAGATACCTCTGTTGATGTTCTTGAAAATGCAGCAAAAGCCGCTGAAGATTATATGAAAAAGAAGGAAGAGGCTGCAAAAATTGAAGTGGCTAATTCCGCACAGATGGCTTTATACGTTGCAAACAAGGACAAGGAGGATACTTACGTATTCCCTCCTGTTTCTTTACTTGAATCAGGCAAAAAGCTTTCCGCTGCAGTTGAAACAGAAGAGCTTCAGACTAATGGCAGAAAGCTTGTGGACACCCTTAAAAGCTTCGGTGTACAGACATCTATTGTGGACATCAGCCGCGGTCCTTCCGTTACAAGGTACGAGCTTCAGCCTGCACCGGGTGTTAAGATAAGTAAAATCACCGGACTTGCCGACGATATCGCCTTAAACCTTGCCGCTGCAGGTGTACGTATTGAGGCTCCCATTCCGGGTAAAGCCGCTGTAGGTATTGAAATTCCCAATAAAAATAAAACCATTGTTAAAATGCGCGAGCTTATCGAAAGCAATGCTTTTGTAACAGCAAAAAGTAAACTTACAATGGCGCTTGGCCGCGATATCGGCGGTCAGGTTCAAATGGCAGACCTTGGCAAAATGCCCCATATGCTTATTGCAGGTACCACAGGTTCAGGTAAATCCGTTTGTATCAACTCAATAATCATAAGCCTTATTTATAAATCCTCACCTGATGACGTAAGATTCCTTATGATTGACCCTAAAGTTGTTGAGCTTGGTGTATATAACGGCATACCGCATCTTCTTGTTCCCGTTGTTACAGACCCCAGAAAGGCAGCAGGCGCACTTAACTGGGCTGTTACAGAGATGCTTAACCGATATAAAATATTTGCTGATTTCAACGTAAAGGACCTTCAGGGATATAATCATCTTGCTGAGCTTAACGGATACCAGGATGAAAACGGCCAGCCCATGATAAAAATGCCGCGTATCGTTATTATCATAGACGAGCTTGCCGACCTTATGATGGCTGCCCCAAACGAAGTTGAAGATTCCATTTGCCGCTTGGCTCAGATGGCTCGTGCTGCAGGTATGCACCTTCTGGTTGCAACCCAGAGACCTACGGTTGACGTTGTTACAGGTCTTATTAAAGCAAATATTCCCAGCCGTATCGCTTTTGCCGTTTCCTCAGCAATTGACTCAAGAACTATCCTTGACAGTACAGGCGCTGAAAAGCTTTTAGGTCAGGGTGATATGCTGTTTTCACCTGTTGGTGTACAGAAGCCTACACGAATCCAGGGCTGCTATGTAAGCGAAAGTGAAATTGAAGCTATTGTGGACTTCGTTAAAAAGGTTCGAAGTGTTGATTACGATGCTAAAATCGTAGAGGATATCGAGAATAACTCAATAGCCGATAAATCCAAGAATGATGATAAAAGCTCCGATGAATCAATGGACCCTGTTATGGAAGAAGCTATAAAGCTTGTTATAGATGCAGGTGAAGCCTCCGTTTCACTTATTCAAAGAAGACTGAGAGTTGGCTATGCAAGAGCGGGCAGACTTATAGACCAGATGGAGCAAATGGGAATAATAGGACCTCATGCTGGCTCTAAGTCCCGTCAGGTACTTATGACGTACAATCAGTGGCTTGAAAGAAATATGAACAAAGCAGATGCTGAAAGAAACGATAGCGAAGCTTAAAAAGCTTTATGAATCCAAAAAAGTCCGCTCAATCACCTTCTATGTAATTATAGCAATTTATTCCGTTTTTGCTTTATCACCTTTTGCAGAACCTTTTTTCAAGTCTTGCTTTAACGCTTTAGGCCTTAACGATCACCGTTACACAAGTTATTTCTACGACTATTCCATAACGGGCTTTGAAACAGAAAATTCAGATTGTTACCTTATAAAAGCTTACGATAAACATGTCCTTATGGATACTTCGGACCACGAATATGTAAAAGACCTTGTGGTAAAGCTCAAGGCGGCAAAGTCACCTTATATAGATGCTGTTTTCATAAGCCACTTTGACAGCGACCACTCAGGAGGTCTGAGTACCATATTAAAAGAGGTGGATGTGGGAAAAATTTACATTCCAAGCTTCTATAATGAAGAAAACCGTAATGTCAAAAACTTTTTCCGTATTATAGAGTATTTCGCAGCTGATTATGAAACAGTAAGTGTCGGTGATTCTATCAATATCGGCAACTTAAAATTCGAATGTTTGGCTCCAATCAGCAACCGTTCAAGTTCAAATAATAATTCCCTTGTACTAATGATGACGGCAGGAAAGGTTAAAACTCTTTTCTGCGGTGATATGGAGCAAGGCGAAATGAAGGATTTACTTAAAAGCGGATGCAGTCTTGACTGTGATATTTTAAAGGTATCGCATCACGGAAGTATAAACGGCATCAATGAAGAATTCATAACCAAAGCAAGCCCCGAATATGCTCTTATTTCTGCAGGTTGGAACAGTTACGGTCTGCCTAACAGTGCAACCTTAAAACTTTTAGATTCAATGAACGCAAAGGTCCTTCGCACAGATAAACAAGGCGAAATATACCTTGCATTTAATAATGACAGCAAAGATATTTATACCCACACAACAAAATAAGGAGAGCCTTTGCGAGGGTAAAGGCAAATTAGCCAAAATGAAAAAATTAATAGTAGACAGATACGAAGGACAGTTCACTATATGCGAAGACCCCAAGGAAAAAAGGTACTTCGCTATTGAAACCGCCGAAATGCCTAAGGATGCAAAACCGGGTACAGTTATATTAATTTCTGAGGACGGCGTTATTACAGTTGACCTTGACGAAACAAAAAGACGCCGCGACAGAATCCTTGAAAAACAGAATAAATTAAAAGCATAAAAATTCGCCCGTAAGGTTCAATCCTCACGGGCGCTTGATTTTTTATATCAGTAATTTTCAGCTCTGAGCTCAAAATAGCTCTGGGGATGTGCACAAACAGGGCAGAGGATGGGTGCGCTTGTACCTACTGCAATGTGACCGCAGTTGCGGCATTCCCAAACCTTAACCTCGCTCTTTTCAAAAACCTTAGCGGTTTCCACGTTCTTTAAAAGTGCGCGGTAACGTTCCTCGTGTGTCTTTTCAATTTCAGCAACCATTCTGAATTTATTTGCAAGCTCAATAAAGCCTTCCTTTTCAGCTGTATCAGCAAAACCTGCATACATATCCGTCCATTCGTAGTTTTCGCCTGCAGCTGCTGCGCCTAAATTTTCAGCTGTTGTGCCTATGCCGTCAAGCTCTTTAAACCACATTTTTGCGTGCTCTTTTTCATTGTCGGCTGTTTTCTGGAATATAGCAGCTATCTGCTCGAAGCCTTCCTTTTTAGCCTTGGAAGCAAAGTATGTGTACTTGTTTCTTGCTTCGGATTCACCTGAGAAAGCAGCTCTTAAATTTTTTTCTGTCTGTGTACCTGCGTATTTGTTTGCCATAATAAATTCCTCCGTTTTTTTATTATTTTAATCAAATCTATAAAGATTATTCTTAATAGCCTCAAATGATTTATCACTTATTGCGTGCTCAAGCTTGCAGGCATCCGCCTTGGCTGTTTCCTCGTCAACGCCTAAGTGTATTAAAAGCTTTGAAAGGGTAGTGTGCCTTTCGTATATTTTTTGTCCCACTTCAAGTCCTGCATCTGTTAAGGTTATATATCCGTCGCCGTCAATCTCTATATAACCGCCTTTTTTTAAAAGACCCATTGCACGGCTTATACTCGGTTTGGAATAACTCATATATTCACAAACATCAATACTCCTTACATAAGGATTTTCCTTTGTTAAAACGTATATAGCTTCAAGATACATCTCGCCGGATTCCTGTAAACTCATTACCATTCTCCTTATTCATAAATTTTTCTCTTTTAACCTGTCTACTCTTAGTTTAACCTTTTCAGGCGCTGTAAGCTTGACTTCGCCGTGGTCATTCCTGCGCATATAAACGTTTTGAATAAGACCTATGCCAAAGTAAAGACAAGCAGCCGATGAACCGCCCGCGCTGAAAAAGGGGAGAGTAACACCCATAACAGGAAGAAGCGCAAGGCACATACCTATGTTAAATATCGCCTGAAATGCAAGAAGTCCGAAAAAGCCGATACACATAAACCTTCCTATATCATCCCTTGCTTTTGACGCTATGCTGATAATTCGAAGCATCAGTAAAAACAAAAGAATTATAATTAAAGTGCATCCGATAAATCCGAATTCCTCGCCGGCAACAGAGAATATGAAGTCACTGTGCTGGAAGGTTACAGCATTTGTTTCAACTCTTGGTCCGTTAAAATAACCCTGACCGAAAATACCGCCGCTTCCAATTGAAATTCTTCCCTGATACTGCTGGTAACCTTCATTCATTGCTATTCCCGGGTCATCAAGGTTGTAAACTGAAGTGAATCTTAAAATCTGATACTCACTCAAAACAAACTTCCAAAGAATAGGGAAGGCTACAATCAATAAAGAAAATAAAATTGCAAAATATCTTAAATGAATTCCCGCTGCTATACTCATAAAAATAAATATAGCAAGGAAAACACATCCCGCACCGTCGTCGCCCTGCTCATGACATAAAATTACAGGTATGAGTGCATGAACGCCCAAAGATATAATGCTTAAAATCTGATTAAGCTTACCTGACGCTTTAAGCATATCAAGGTGTTTTGCGTATGTTATAATAAACAGTATCTTAACAAGCTCAGAGGGCTGGAAGGTCCTTCCCAAAATATTAATCCACGCAGTAGCGTTAACACCGCCGCTGCCTGAAATATTAACACCGAAAAAAATTGTATAAATTAAAAAGAATACCGAGAATACTGCAATCAATACCCAATAATTGGATATCGTTTTATAATCAATTATTGTAAACAAATAGGCACCGGCTATACCCAAAATAACAGCAATTAACTGTGTTTCAAAATAATCAGTGTTTGTAGCGCGTGAAACACTCTTTAACAAGAGCAAAGAATAGACGGATATCATAACAATTATTGCCCATAATATCATATCATTCTCGGTAAAAAAGCGTTTGAGCGATACAAAAAACAAATTTTTCCTTATTTTTTGCATTTTATTTGTTTTCTCTGCCTTTAATTATTATATTCTATTATATAATATCACTTTTTCTCTTAGCAATCAACAAAAATTTATTCCTTATAAGTCTTTACTATTTTTCTTTTTTATATTATAATATACTCGCTTGTTGCTAAAACAACTCTACTTACGAAAGGAAAATGAAAAATGCTTACAGACATTGAAATTGCCCAGCAGGCTAAGCTCACTCCCATAGCTAAAATTGCCGAAAAACTCGGCATCGAAGAGGAGGAGCTTGAATTATACGGCAGATTTAAAGCCAAAATCAACAGTTCCCTTTTCGAAAGATTAAAAGATAAAGAAAACGGCAAGCTTATTCTTGTTACAGCTATTAACCCCACTCCTGCAGGTGAAGGTAAAACCACTACAACAGTAGGTTTAGGTCAGGCTATGGCAAAAATCGGTAAGAATGCTATTATCGCTTTAAGAGAACCTTCCTT
>JBGUVH010000141.1:0-6353 GCA_045134215.1 Acutalibacteraceae bacterium | reverse complement strand
TCTACAATTTATACAGTGGATAATGACGGCAGATTTTACGGTGCTATTGATTTAAAAAAGCTTATTCTGGCAAGACAGACTACCGAGCTTGAATCCCTTATTGTTACTTCATACCCTTACGTTTATGCAAATGAGAATATTTCTCAGACAATTGACCAGCTGAGAGAATATTCCGAGGACTCAATTCCTGTACTTTCTCCTGAGGATAAATCGGTGCTGGGTGTTATAACCTCTCAGGATATTGTTGAGATTATAGATACCGAAAGCAGCGAGGACTATGCCCGACTTGCAGGTCTTAGCGGTGAAGAGGATGAAAAGGAAACACTGCTTACAAGTATGGGTAAGCGCGTGCCTTGGCTTATTGTTCTTCTTGTTCTCGGTCTTGCAGTGTCAACCGTTGCAGGTTTTTTTGAAAATGTGGTAAAGGAGCTTGCTGTGATAGTTGCTTTTCAGTCACTTATTCTCGGTATGGCAGGTAATGTGGGCACCCAGTCACTTGCGGTGACTATAAGAAGTCTTACAGGTGAAAGCCTTAATTTCAGAGAGCAGTTTAAAATGGTGCTTAAAGAACTGAGAATAGGATTTACAAGCGGACTTACCTTAGGTGCTCTTTCGGCTCTTGTAATAGGTCTTTTTATACATTTTGCAAAGGGCTATGCTCTATATGAAGCTTTTCTTACAAGCGGCTGCGTAGGTCTTGCAATGTGTATTGCTATGACTGTGTCAGGCTTTACCGGTACCTTTATTCCTTTGATTTTCAAAAGAATAGGTATTGATCCTGCAGTTGCTTCAGGTCCTCTTATTACTACAGTAAATGACCTTGTAGCAGTTGTGATTTATTACGGTCTTGCATGGGTACTGCTTTTGAATACAATATAGAAAAGGTAATAAAGTACCTAAAAATTATAAGGAATAGTATTCTTCGGAGGAAATATGTCAAACAAAAACGGTTTTGAAATAGAGCGAAAATTTCTTATACAGTACCCTGATACAGCCCTGCTTCGTAAGATGGACAACTGTACGGTAATGGAAATTGAGCAAAGCTATCTGAGAAACGGCGGAAGAATAAGAAAAATCTGTCAGGACAATAAAACATATTATATAAAAACCGTTAAAAAGCATATTACAGACATAAAAAGAGAAGAAAAGGAATGGGAAATAAGCGAAGCGGAATATATAGAGGGCCTTAAAGAAAAGGCACAAAACACAAGCACCATAAAGAAAACCCGCTATGCAATCCCAAAATACGGGTTTGTTTATGAAATAGATGTTTTCGATTTCTGGAAGGACAAAGCCTTTGTGGAGGTTGAGCTTGAAAACGAAAATCAGGAGTTTCCTATACCGGAATTTGTCAGTGTTATAAAAGAGGTAACAGAGGATAAACGGTACAGAAATTCTTCACTGGCAGTAAACCATAATTTTTGATTTTACATAAATCAGTAAGGACGGCTTTATGGAAATAATTGTTAAAGACCTTAAAGTAAATTATGTTGAAAAGGGACAGGGCGACCCCGTTTTAATGCTTCACGGCTGGGGCTCGTCTGTTTTGCCGTTTAATAATATCATTGACCTTTTAAGTCTTAGGTATAGAGTTATTGCTCCCGATTTCCCAGGCTGTGCACAGAGTGAGGTTATGAAGGAGCCTTGGACAATAGCGGATTACTGTGATTTTGTCCTCGAATTTTGTAAAAAGCTGAATATAGAAAAACCAATACTTATAGGTCATTCCCATGGTGGAAGAGTAATAATGAAGCTTGTGGGCGAAAAAATGATGACACCGCCAAAAATAGTGCTTCTTGACAGTGCAGGACTTATCCCTAAGAAAAGCTTTAAAACAAAGCTTAGAATATACACCTATAAGTTTGTTAAAAATACACTTTCTCTGCCAATAATAAGAAGCTTTAGCTCAGGGCTGCTTGAAAAGGCAAAGAGCTATTTTGGAAGTGCTGACTATAAAGCTGCACCCCCTGTGCTTCAAAAAACTCTTGTAAATGTTGTAAATGTTGACTTAAGACATTTGCTGTCAAATTTTAATTGCCCTACACTTCTTATATGGGGTGAAAACGATACCGCTACTCCTCTTAGGGATGCAAAGATTATTGAGTCGCTTATAAAAGACTGCGGACTTTGTGTTATAAAGGGTGCAGGACATTTTGCCTTTCTGGATAACCCTGTTCAGACTGCGGCAATTCTCAAAAGCTTTTTTAAAATCGGGTGACAGTTATGATAGCGTTGATACAGTTTATTTTTTCTTTTCGTTTTTTCTATTTCACAGCCGCTGTTTTTGCAGGTATTGGAGCTATAGCTTCTCTTACCTATCAGCTGCAGATGTTTCAGCAGAATTCATATTTCCCCAAAAGATATATTTCCTGGCTTAAGGAAAATGAAAAATCCAAAATTATAATAAGAGCAATTTTTTACCTTGTTTATGCCGTATTTATGAGCTGTAAGGGTATAACTGTGGTCAATGTGGCACTCATTTTATATGCAGTGTATAGCATAATAAGAAGTAAAAAGCTTCAGAAAAAGGCAATAATCCCCCTTAAATTTACTCAGAGAATTAAAAGAATGTACGGGGTGTTTGTTTTTCTTCTTGTGCTTATAGCGGCAGTTCAGTTTTTACTCCTTAAGGATATCTCCTTCTGGGGCGTAAGCCTTAACGTTGTTTTCTGTGTTTTCCCGTACCTTTCGGTATTTCTTCTCTGGGCGCTTCTTTATCCTGTGGAAAGGCATATAAACAACCGCTTTATAAAGGATGCAAAGAAAATACTCGCCTCTTATAACGGCAGACTTAAGGTTATAGGTGTTACCGGCTCTTACGGTAAGACGGGAACCAAAATGATACTTACTGCAATGCTAAAGGAAAAGTATAATGTACTGACAACCCCTAAAAATTTCAATACCACAATGGGTGTAGTCAGAACGGTGCGTGAATATTTAAAGCCGCAGACCGAAATTTTTGTCTGTGAAATGGGTGCTAAGAAAATAGGGGATATTAAAGAAATTTGTGACCTTGTTTTCCCCGAAACAGCGCTGATTACTACCGTTGGCCCTCAGCATCTTGATACCTTCTCAAATATTGACAATGTTTTCGCTACTAAGTTTGAGCTTTATGACAGTGTTAAAAATAATAACGGTAAAGCCTTTGCCTGTGGGGATAGTGAGGAAATAAAAAACAGAGTAGGGGACAGGGATGTTGTTCTTTACGGAACCGACTCCTGTTATGATTATTATGCAGATAATATTTCCTGTAGTGCTTCGGGTGTTACCTTTGATTTGCACCTTCTGGGCGAAACGGTGCAGATAACCACAAAGCTGCTTGGCAGTCATAATGTGCAAAATATTGTGGGCGCTGCTGCTGTTGCCTATAGCTACGGGGTTAGCCCTGCAAGTATAAAGTTTGCAGTTTCCCGACTTACTGCTCCCGAACACCGACTTGAAATTAAGCGATATGCAAACGGCTCTACACTTATAGATGATGCCTATAACTCAAACCCTGTAGGCTGTCTTGAGGCTTGTCGTGTGCTATCCAGCTTTTCTCCTATGAAGCGTGTGCTTATCACCCCGGGACTTGTGGAGCTTGGAGATGAAGAATATAAGCACAACTTCAGACTTGGCGAGGTAGCAAGTGAGTGTGCCGACTTTATAATTCTTGTGGGAATAGAGCATAGCCGTCCTATAAAGGAAGGTGTACTGTCAAAGGGCTATGATGAGGATAAAATTTTTGTAGCCGCTTCCTTTAAAGAGGCTTATGAAAAATATACTTCATTGGCAGACTCTGATACCGTCGTGCTTATTGAAAACGATTTGCCTGATAACTATTTAAGATAAGGGGATAAAATGATGAAGATTAATTTAGCTGTGTTTTTCGGTTGCAGAAGCGTTGAACATGAGGTTTCTATAATCTCTGCGGTTCAGGCAATGGCAAGTATAGACAGGGAAAAATATAATATTATTCCTGTTTATGTAACAAAGAACGGAGAAATGGTTACCGGTGACAGCCTTTTTGATATTGAAAATTATAAGGATATACCTGCTCTCCTTAAAAAATGTGTGCCTGTTACCTTTTTGAGAAAAGACAAAAAGGTAATTATGAGTGAGCTGACAAAGGGCTTTTTTGCAAGACAGAAGGAAACAACCGTTGATGTTGCTTTCCCCATTGTTCACGGCACAAACTGTGAGGACGGAACAATGCAGGGCTTCTTTGAATTTTTAGACCTGCCTTACGTTGGCTGTGATATAGTTTCCAGTGCTGTAGGTATGGATAAAGCTGTATTTAAGGATGTTCTTAAGAGATTCTCTCTCCCTGTGCTTGACTGTATTACCTTTTACGCAAGGGAATATGCAGAAAACAGGGAAAGGGTTATAGCTGACATTATAGAAAAAATAGGACTTCCGGCTATAGTAAAGCCTATAAATTTAGGCTCAAGTGTTGGTATAAGCAAGGCAAATGATAAAAATGAGCTTCTTGATGCTATTGACCTTGCTGTTTCCTTTGCAGATAAAATACTTGTTGAAAGAGCTGTTATAGGTCTTCGCGAAATTAATTGCTCTGTCCTTGGTGATAGCGACGAGTGTATAGCCTCTGTTTGCGAAGAGCCATTTATGACCGATGAAATTCTTTCTTATGAGGATAAGTATACAGGCGGTGGTAAAAAGTCAGGTGGCAGTAAAGGAATGGCTTCGCTTTCCCGAAAAATTCCTGCAGAGCTTAGCGAGGAAAGAACACAGGAAATAAGGGACCTTGCCTGTAGAATATTCAAGGCTCTTGGCTGCTGCGGTGTTGTTAGAATCGACTTTATTATAGACACCGAAACCGATACGGTTTATGCCAATGAAATCAATACAATTCCAGGCTCACTTTCCTTCTATCTGTGGGAGCCTGCAGGTATTCCTTATAAAGAGCTTCTTGACCGTATGATTTCTCTTGCCTTCAGAAGACAACGCAAAAAGGAAGAGCTTACCTTTACAATTGACACAAATATACTTGCGGGTGTAAAGCTTGGCGGTACAAAGGGAAGCAAGGGAACTAAGGTATGACAAAGCTGCTTTTAAGGATTTTTATTAAAAATTCTGATAATACAAATGATGCTAAGGTGAGGGAGTCCTACGGCACTCTGTCGGGGGTTGTGGGAATTCTCTGTAACCTGTTGCTTTGCGGACTGAAAATTACGGTGGGCGCATTGCTTTCCAGTATATCGGTAATGGCTGACGGACTTAATAACCTTTCTGATATGGGTTCAAGCGTTGTCACAATGGTAGGCTTTAAGATGGCGGCTAAGCCTGCGGATAAGGACCACCCCTTTGGCCACGGAAGAATTGAATATCTCTCTGCTTTTATTGTGTCTATGCTTATTCTCCTTGTGGGCTTTGAGCTGCTCAAAAGCTCGGTACAGGCTATTATTGAGGGCAAACCGTCACCCACCTATACTGTTATATCCTACATAATTCTTATATGCTCGGTGGCTGTTAAGCTGTGGATGTTTTTCTTTAACAGGCTGCTTGGAAAGAAAATTTCTTCCGAGGCACTTACCGCTACTGCGCAGGACTGCCTTAATGACAGTGTGGCGACAACGGTTATACTCATAGCGGCGCTTGTGACAGGTTCTTTCAGTCTACCCTTTAATCTTGATGCTGTTATGGGTATTCTTGTGGGTGCGTTTATAATTTACAGCGGTATTATGACCGCAAAGGAAACAGTGGATAAGCTGCTTGGTCAGCCTCCAAGCGAGGAATTGCTTAGAGAACTTGAAAAAACCATAATGTCCTTTTCGGACTTTGAGGCTATCCACGACCTTATTGTACATAATTACGGTCCGGGAAGATGTCTTGCTTCGGTTCACGTAGAGGTTTCACAGCATATTGATATAGTACACTGTCACGAACAGGCTGACCTGTGTGAAAAGCTTGTTGGGGAAAGACTGGGCGTTGAGCTTACCATTCATACCGACCCGATTGACACAAAAAGCGAAGAGGTAGTAGGAGTCAGGGCAAGACTGAATGAAAAAATAAAAACACTTCATCCTGATGCCACCATACACGACTTCCGTATGACACCTATGGGCGAAACGCGAACTAACCTTATTTTTGATGCGGTGCTTCCCGGTGACGCAAAATTAAGCGAACAGGAATTTAAAGAAAAAATAAAAGACCTTGCAAAAGAGATAAACGAAACCTTTGTCTGCGTAATAACAGTAGACAGAGATTTTACAGGGAAATAAAAAAACAGCCTTCGGGCTGTTTTTTTATGGGTTATAATTGCACTATGTAGGGCGGTGGCTTGCTGCCGCCGTTTTATCTTTTTGTTTATTAGAGCTTTTCGGCGGCACCAACCCGTACCTTCACGACTGGCA
>JBGUVH010000140.1:0-17296 GCA_045134215.1 Acutalibacteraceae bacterium | reverse complement strand
GTACATATCAGCGGTGCAAAAAATGCAGCCGTTGCTATTCTTCCTGCCGTTTTATTGGCAGATAGCCCTTGTATTATCGAAAATCTTCCTTCCATATCCGACGTTGACCTTATTTTAAAAACTATGAAAATGCTGGGAGCCACCGTCAGAGAGCTTGGTGAAGGTGTCGTTGAAATCGACCCCGTAGGAGTTAATTCCTGTGTTGTTACCAAGGAAATGAGCAGCGGTATGCGTGCTTCCAGTTATTTTTTAGGCGCTTTGCTTGGCAGAATGAATAAAGCTAAGGTTGCTCCTCCAGGTGGATGTGATTTTGGTGTTCGTCCCATCGACCAACATATTAAGGGCTTTGAAGCAATGGGTACCAATGTGACTATTGAAAACGATATGGTGGTCTGTCGCGCGAACGAGCTTAAGGGCGGATATATATATCTTGATATGGTTACTGTTGGCGCCACAATTAATATAATGCTTGCAGCCGTAAAGGCTAAAGGTATGACGGTTATTGAAAATGCTGCGCGAGAGCCTCATATTGTTGACCTTGCAAATTTCCTTAACTCAATGGGTGCAAATATTATGGGCGCAGGAACGAATGTTATTAAAATCCGCGGTGTTGAGAAGCTTTACGGTAAAACCTACCATATTATTCCAGACCAAATTGAAGCAGGCACCTATATGGTTGCCGCTGCGGCTACCTGCGGTGATGTTACTATTACTGATGTAACCCCAAAGCATCTTGAATCTATAATTGCGAAGCTTGTTGAATCGGGCGCTACTGTTGAGCAGTTTGATGAAGCTGTTCGGGTGAAAATGGAAAAAAGACCGAGGCGCTGTCAGGTAAAGACAATGCCGCATCCGGGCTTTCCTACAGATATGCAGCCTCAGATAGCAACAATGCTCACAATTGCCGAAGGTGAAAGTACGGTTATAGAAGCTGTGTGGGACAACCGTTTCCGTTATATTGATGAGCTTCGTAAAATGGGCGCTGAAATACGCGTTGAAGGAAAACGCGCCATTATAACAGGAAAAGAAGCCTTGAGTCCTGCAAGTGTTAATGCTACCGATTTAAGAGCGGGTGCTGCTATGGTTATAGCAGGACTTATGACAAAAGGAAAAACGACGGTGGGCAGTATCGCGTATATTGACAGAGGCTATGAAAAGCTTGTTGAAAAGCTTACAAGTCTTGGCGCTGATATAAAGCGTGTAACTGATTAAATGACAGGGGAGGTTTGAGCCTCCCCCATTTATATGAGGTGAAAAAATGGCAAAGTTTTGTCCGCTTTTCAGTGGAAGTAAGGCTAACTGTACATATATAAGCGGAGCAAAGGGCGCTTTTTTAGTGGACGCAGGAGCTTCCTGTAAGGCAATTATGAATGCTCTTGAGGAAATAAATGAGGACGCGCAAAACATTAAAGCTATACTTATTACTCATGAGCACAGTGACCACATAAAAGGTCTTAAAGCTCTTTGCAAAAAGCTACAGGTTCCTGTTATGGCATCAGAGTCTACGCTTAATACATTAATAAATATAGGTGCTGTTTCCGCCGACAGTCAGCTGTGCGCTATTGATAAAAGTGTTGAAACAGAGCTTGGTATTATAAACCGTTTTGATACTATGCATGACTGCGAAGGCTCAAGCGGATACAGTATAGAGCTGTATGAAGGCACAAGGATTTCAGTATGTACCGATTTAGGTGTGGTAACTCCCACAGTGCGCGAAAATCTTAAAGGCAGCAATCTTGTGCTTATCGAGTCCAATCACGATTTGAGAATGCTTCAGAGCGGGCCGTATCCACCTGAGCTGAAGCTTCGTATTGCAGGGGAGAGAGGACACCTTTCAAATTCCTGTTGCGCCAGTGAGCTTCCTGAATTACTTAAAAGCGGTACTACAAGGTTTGTACTCGGACATATAAGTGAAAATAATAATCTTCCTGCTCTTGCTCTTCGTACGAGTCAGGCGGCTTTAATAGATGCAGGCGCCGAAAAAGACAGGGACTATATTATGTATTGTGCTTTAAAAGAAAACAGAGAAGTTATTTATTTATAGAAAATTTGTCAAAAATAAAAAAAGGCTTGACTGAGGTTTACAAATGTGATATAATCGTTGTACCTCTTAGGAGTCTTTTTTTTTGTGTGGACTCTGTTCTGACAAGGTTTTTAAGATGCAGTGTGCTTTTTTTCGCAGGCGACATACGCGAAAAAAGCGTTTTAAAAACTAAAACTGAGGGAGGCGTTTACTGCATTTATTGCAGCAAAAAAATATTTCCGTAAAGCGGGAGGTGCCGTTATGAGAGTAAAAATCACACTGGCTTGTACAGAGTGCAAGCAGCGCAATTACAACACAATGAAGAATAAGAAAAACGATCCGGATAGACTTGAAATGAATAAGTATTGCAAGTTTTGCAGAAAGCACACCGTCCATAAGGAAACCAAATAAGGAGAGCTGAATATGATAAAAGTTGTCAATAAAGCTTGTCAGGTTCTGGCCGCACTTGCCGGTATTGCTTCTCTGGTTTTCTTTTTCTTCACATTTGTAAAGTTTAATATGGCAGACGGAACTACAGTTGATGCCAGCGGTTTTCAGATAGCCTTTGGTACCGAACTGTATAACGCTCTTGATGTTGCTAAGAGTTCTAAGATTCTTTTTAACATTCTGCTTACTATTCTTTCTGTCGCAACTTCAATTTTCACCTTCTTCTCAAAGTCACAGGTTCTTAAATACTTTAATGCAGCTATTTCTGCTGTTGTTGCCGTATTTATGCTTGTTGTAGCTTTGGGAGAGCCCTACAAGTATGTAGACGCGCGTCCTTTTGATGTGTCAGGTCTTGTTTACGGTGGGGTTGTGCTCTTTATTGCTATAGCAATGTTTGTTGCTATGCTCGCAGGCATTGGTCACATTCTTTTAAGTGACTATATTGCTGTTCTGGAGTCCAAGGGCGCTAAGAAGCCTCTTCTTAAGAGAATCTGGCAGTTCTTCAAGGACTATAAGAGCGAAACAAAGAAAATCGTTTGGCCCGGAATTAAAGACGTTCTTAAAAACACAGGTATTGTACTTGTAATGTTCGTTGTTATCGGTGCAATTATCTGGATAGTTGACTTGGGTCTTGGTTCATTACTTAAAGCTATATGGTAATGAGGAGGAACCGTAATGTCTGAATCTCAAGCAAAATGGTATGTAATACAGACAATGTCCGGTTATGAGAATAAGGTGGCTACCGACCTTGCTACTATGGTTGAAAACCGTAAAATGCAGGACTTAATCGTGGATATTAAAATCCCTACCGAGAAGGTAACAGAGGTAAAGGATGATAAGACTCGCGAGGTAGAACGTAAAATATTCCCCGGATATGTTCTTATTAAAATGATTGTAACCAATGACTCCTGGTACGTTGTACGTAATATTCACGGCTGTACAGGTTTTGTTGGTCCTGAATCCAAACCGGTTCCTCTGACAGAAGAAGAGGTTGCCGCACTCGGCGTTGAGAAGCACACCGTTGAGGTTGGATACAAGGTGGGTGACCGCGTTGCTATTATCAGCGGACCCCTTAAAGACTTCGCAGGCGTTGTTAAAGAAATTAATGTCGCAGATAACAGCGTAAGCGTTGGAATTGATGCATTCGGCAGAGAAACTCTCGCCGAGCTGGAATTAGACCAGATAGTACTGGCTGATTAAATTTGATAATAATACGGGTTTCCGTTTATTATGCGGCTGTCTCGCCGCCGACACCTATGGTGTCATAGTGGGAGGGGCATAAATACATTTTAAAGTGTCCCGCCAAGTGTAAATAAACACTGTTACCACAATTTTGGAGGTGCAAACAATGGCTCAAAAAATTATAGGCTACATTAAATTGCAGATCCCTGCAGGTAAAGCAACACCGGCTCCCCCGGTAGGTCCTGCTCTGGGTCAGCACGGTGTAAACATTATGGCTTTCACCAAGGAGTTCAATGAACGCACAAAGAATGATATGGGACTTATTATCCCTGTTGTAATCACTGTTTACGCAGACCATTCTTTCAGCTTCATTACAAAGACTCCTCCTGCCGCTGTTCTTATTAAGAAGGCTTGCGGTATTGAATCCGCATCCGGCACACCTAACAAAACAAAGGTTGCTAAAATCACCAGCGAGCAGATTAAGAAAATCGCAGAAACAAAAATGCCCGACCTTAATGCCGCAAGCATTGAATCCGCTATGAGTATGATAGCTGGTACTGCACGCAGCATGGGTGTTGAAGTAGTCGATTGATTCTCTCTCGTGGGAGGAAATTTCCGATTTAACCACTTATTGGGAGGTAAAATAAAGTGAAACACGGTAAAAAATATTTAGCCAGCGCTCAGCTTATCGAGCCAGGTAAGCTTTATGACGCTGAAGAGGCAGTAGCTGTAGTTGTAAAGACTGCTGCTGCAAAATTTGATGAAACAGTAGAAATCCACGTACGTCTTGGTGTAGACTCTCGTCACGCTGACCAGCAGGTTCGCGGTGCCGTAGTTCTTCCTAACGGAACAGGTAAGACTGTACGTACCCTTGTTCTTGCTAAGGGTGACAAGGCTGATGCAGCTACTGCTGCAGGCGCAGACTTTGTTGGTGCAGAAGATATGGTTACTAAGATCCAGTCTGAAAACTGGCTCGATTTCGACGTTGTTATTGCAACACCTGATATGATGGGTCTTGTTGGTCGTCTTGGTAAGGTTCTCGGTCCTCGCGGACTTATGCCTTCTCCTAAGGCTGGTACTGTTACCCCTGATGTAGCAAAGGCTGTAACCGAAGCTAAGGCAGGTAAAATAGAGTACCGTCTTGATAAGACTAACATCATTCACTGTCCTATCGGTAAGGCATCCTTCGGTGCAGAAAAGCTTCAGGAGAACTTCAATGCACTTATGGCTGCTATTATCAAGGCTAAGCCTGAGGCTGCTAAAGGTCAGTATATCAAGTCCTGCGTACTTGCTACTACTATGGGCCCTGGCATAAAGCTCAACGTTGCTAAGTTTGGTAACTAATAAACTAAAAAAGCCGTGATTATCACGGCTTTTTGATTTTTTATAAAAAAGTGTTGACAAACCATAAGAGTTTGTGTATAATACTTTTGTTGCATTACTTGAGACAGTAGGTTCTCTTTAAGAGAGTAAGCTTTGCCGCCTACCGAGGTAAGCTGAACATTATTATTTTTATTTTAATGTTTTGGTCTGTTCCTCGTCTCAGGGAACAGACTTTTTTACTATATTTTACGGAGGTGAAATTAATGCCTAATGCAAAAGTTTTAGAGGAAAAGAAAGCCATAGTCGCTTCTATTGCCGAAAAACTTCAGAATTCCGTTGCAGGCGTTGTTGTTGACTACACCGGTACTTCTGTTGCAGATGATACCGCTCTTCGTAAGGAGCTTCGTGAGGCCGGCGTTGATTATTTCGTAGTTAAGAATACTCTTCTCGCCCGCGCTATCGAAGGCACCGACCTTGAGGGTATGAAGGAAGTTTTAGAAGGAACTACCGCTCTTGCTATCTCTAAAGAAGACCACGTATGCGCTGCCCGTATACTTTGCAAGTTCGCAGAGAGCCACGAAAGCTTTAAGGTTAAATCAGGTTATCTCGACGGTAAAGTTATCGACACCGCTATGATTGAAAGCCTTGCAAAACTGCCCAGCAGAGAAGTTCTTCTTGCTACAGTTCTCAGCGCTTTCCAGGCACCTATGGCAAGCTTTGCCCGTGCTGTACAGGCTATCGTTGACAAAAATGGCGAAGGCGAAGCCGCTGCTGAATAATTCAGCTTATAAAAATTAATTTAAAATAAATCAAAAATTATATTTAAACAAATTGGAGGAAATTAAAATGGCATCCGAAAAAATTACTGCTATTATTGAAGAATTAAAAGTCCTTACCGTTCTCGAGCTTTCTGAGCTTGTTAAAGCTGTAGAAGAAGAGTTCGGCGTATCTGCTGCTGCAGCTGTTGCTGTTGCTGCTCCTGCTGCTGGCGGCGCTGCTGCTGCTGAAGAGAAGTCTGAGTTCGATGTAATTCTTACTTCTGCCGGCGCTAACAAAATCGCTGTTATCAAAATCGTTCGCGAAATCACCGGTCTTGGTCTTGCTGATGCAAAGGCTCTCGTTGACGGCGCTCCCAAGCCCCTCAAGGAAGCTGTAGCTAAGGAAGCTGCTGACGAAATGAAGGCTAAGCTCGAAGAGGCTGGCGCTTCTGTTGAGCTTAAGTAATTAGCTTTAAACAAAAATTAAATGGGCTGTCTCATAGAGGCAGCCCATTTTGTTTTTACCATACAGCGTCGGGATTTTCACCTATAAAGTTATCAAAAGCTTTATAAAGATTGTCAGGAACCAAATAATACTCGTATTCATATTCCTTTAGCACACCCAGATAAATATTACCGTCCTTTGCTTTTTCAACGGCTACATATTCTTTTTGTATCAGCAGACTTTCGTCAGTTTTATATAGAAAAATACTTTTTTCTGTATCGACGTACTGTTCATCAATGGGTTGGCTGTCTAATACTAAAGTGATAGCCTGAGCAATATTTTCGCTTAATTTTTCACTTTTTTCGTAACCCGATTCCTCGTTATAAACACTATAGCAAACAGTATTTAAGTTGTTGAAATCAATATTTATAACCGAATTATAGACATCCTCACGACAGTAGTATTTATTGTAATCCACACACAAAACCCGTTTTTCTGCGTCGAAAAAAGATAATTTGCCAAAGTAAGTAGAAAGGAGAACCGGAACCTCCTTTTCACTTACCATTGTGCTGTCATAATATGAAATATTAACCTCTTCAGGCCAGTTGTAAATAAGCTTATATGTATTAGAGTCAAAAAGAATTTCGGTGTAGGTTTCGTCTGTAAATACAGCTCTGTTAGCCTTCATTTCATCGAGCTCTTTACAGGAGCAAAGAAGAAGGCAGATGCAAAGCGCAAGAATCAAGAAGCTTATTCTTTTTATAAATTTCTTCATTGTTTTTCTCCTATTCAAGATTAAGTCTTTTTGTTATAATATGGCGGTCAATGAAAAACAAAATAAGCGAACCGATTAAATACGAAACGGTCAGACCTATAAGACCTATATGAGCAAAGGTCTTGATATTGTTTACTATATAATTTGTTATATCGGTCAATTTGTCGCTCAAGGATACTGCGCTGAATACAATCATAAAAACAGTACCTATTGCCTGCTCAATAAGATAGAAAATCAGATACACACCAAAAGCGGCGGCAATTCTGTTCTTTTTTGCAAGCTGTCCAATGGTGATGCAGGTATAATATATAAAAAGAGTGGTAGCAAAAGCGACAATCAGCAAAAGCACAAACTCAAAAATATAGAAAAAGGTGTTTGCACCTGCTATAGCTGTGAATTTTTTCAGAAGATACAGTGCAGCTTTACAGATTTCTGTAAAAAGCTCTCCCGCAGTAAATGCCATAAAGGCAATAAACATAAGTAAAAGGGTAATAAAGGAGAAAAGCATAGCAGTGAGAAGCTTTACAAAAATATGCTGTGTAGGGGTAACGGGAAGTGTAAAGCTTAAATATCCCTGATTTGTGAAAAGATTTTTATAAAATCTAACTATAGCATTGATTATTACTGCGCCCAAGGCGACAAAATTCATAATAACATAAGTAATAATCGAAGAACCGTAGATTATATCGTATACAAAAAAGTCTACCTCAAAGTTCTGAATCAGTCTTGAAAAAACAGCTACTGATAAAAGAATAATATAAAAGGGGAGAAGTCTTTTAAAATAAAAAGCAATTTCGTATTTAAATAATTTATTTACCATTTGAATGCCTCCCTGAAAAGTGCGTCAACACTCATTTCATTTTCCTCTCTGATTTCTTCAGCGGATTTATGAAGAATCAGATTGCCCTGTTTTATGAATATAACGTCATCAAGCACCTCTTCAATATCAGAAATAAGGTGGGTGGATATTATTACCGAAGACTCAGGATTATAATTATTTATTATGGTTGAAATAATATAATCTCTTGTAGCAGGGTCAACGCCCGCAATAGGCTCATCAAGTACATAAAGCAAAGCGTTACGGCTCATAACAAGAATCAGCGAAACCTTCTCCTTGTTGCCCTTTGAAATAGTTTTAAGCTTTCTGTTTATATCTATTCCAAGTCTATTGAGCATAAGATATGCAAGCTCTGTACGAAAATCTTCATAAAAATCTTCGAAAAGCTCTACAACCTGTTTTACGGTCATGCTGTCGCTTAAATAATTATTGTCAGGAAGATAAGAAACAAGCTTTTTGCTCTCAACTCCCGGTGTGTGACCGCACACGGTTATTTTACCGCAGTCTGCAGTAAGAAGTCCGTTTATAAGCTTTATAAGTGTGGTCTTACCACTTCCGTTTGGGCCCAGAAGACCTACGATTTTTCCACTTTCAATTGAAAGGTTAAGATTATTAAGCGCAACTACATTACCGAATTTTTTGGTAATACCTTGACAGTTTAAAATTTCACTCACTGCTTCCACTCCTCTACATATTTTTTGATTTCGCCGTGAGACATACCGAAGCTATGAAGACTTTCGAAATACTGTACGGTTTTCTCACTTATAAGATTTTTGACTATTTCATTAGCAGCATCCTTGTTATCGGCTACAAACCAGCCTGTGCCTCTTACGGAATAGGTAAGACCTGACGCTTCTAATTTTTCAAAAGCCTTCTGCACAGTATTTGGGTTTACCCCTGCCGCAACGGCTATCTCCCGTACAGACGGAAGCTTTTGGTCGGTTTCAAACCTGCCTGATGCTATCTGTACACAGATAAGCTCATAAATCTGCGGACAAATAGGTTTTTCCTTATCAAACTGCCAGTTCAAAAAATCACTCCTTTGCTGTATTATCTTGCTAATACAATAATACAGTAAATGTATAATAATGTCAATATTTTTATAAAAAATCCCTTGCGCAACCGCAAGGGACATAGATTTATTTACCGTTTTTAAACACCTTTATAATGTTAAAATCTTTATCAGCTATAACAATATCTGCTGCTTTTCCTACCTCAAGTGAACCGATTTTACTGTCAACACCAAGCATTTTTGCGGGGTTTAAGGATACCGCGTTGATTATTTCATTAAGGGGAATATTGCTGTTACTATAAACATTGAAAATTCCTTTGTTAAGGTCAAGCATACTTCCTGCAATAGTGCCGTCGTCAAGTCTGCACTCAGCGCCCCTTTTGGTAACGTGAAGTCCACCTTGAATATATTCACCGTCAGGCATACCTGCAGGACGGATTGAGTCGGTTATAAGAATAAGCTTGTTACCCTTAAGCTTATACACAATATCATAAAGAACAGGGCTTACGTGGAAGTTATCACAGATAAGCTCGGTATAAACTCTGTTGTCCGAAAGCACTGCGCCAGGAAGTCCTGTATCTCTGTGAGAAAGGGGAGAACAGGCATTAAACATATGGGTAGTATCGGTAGCACCTGCATTTATTGCTTTTAAAGTTTGCTCATAGGTGGCATTACTGTGTCCCACAGCGACGCGTATACCTTCTTTTGTTACTGTCTTTATGAAATTCTCTGCACCGCTTAATTCCGGAGCGCAAATAACAAGGCTTATAATATCCTTATTTGTGATTACTAAATCGGCATCGGGAGCTTTCAGCCATTCTTCCTTGTGCGCACCCTTTTTTTCTTTGCTGAGGAAAATTCCTTCAAGGTAAAGTCCGATTATCTGTGCGCCCTGAGGCTTACTTTTTACTTCTCTTACAGCATTGAGGGCTTTTTCAAAAGCAGGCATATCAACGGTACAAAGGGTAGGACACCAGTAGGTTACGCCTGTAGACAGCAGATGCTCAGATATTTTTATCAGCCCGTCTGTATTTCCGTCCTCGGTATCACAGTTCATACAGCCGTGAATATGTGTGCTTACAAATCCCGGACAAACATAATTGCCCTTTGCATCAATGACTTCTTTATCGCGCAAATCAATAGAATTTTCGGGTACTATAGCTTTTATTGTGTCGTCGAAGGCAAGTATGTGGTCGCTTAAAACAGCCTTCTCGGTGATGATTTTTCCGCCTTTTATGTATTTCATATATTTCACACCTTATTTGTTTCCATTAAAATTATATCACTACCCAATAAAAAAGTCTATATTTTACTTGAAACTCGTGAAAAATATGGTACAATAAAGAAGTAAAAATACATAAAAAGGAAGTATTGTTATGAAAAAATCTGTTTTAGTAGAAATTTCTGCTCATCACGTACATGTAAGCGAAGCTGATCTTGAGGTCCTTTTTGGTAAAGGTCATAAGCTTACCAATAAAAAGGACCTTTCTCAGCCAGGTCAGTTTGCCTGTGAAGAGAGAGTTACCGTTGTTGGCCCCAAGAGAGAAATCAAGGGCGTATCTATTCTTGGTCCCTGCCGTCCTCAGACTCAGGTTGAAATTTCTCTTACCGAAGCAAGAAGCATTGGAGTAACAGCTCCTATCCGTGAGTCGGGCGACCTTGCAGGCAGCCCAGGATGTAAGCTTGTTGGTCCTTGCGGTGAGGTGGAAATTACCGAGGGCGTTATTGCGGCAAAGCGTCATATTCATATGACTCCCGAGGATGCCGAGAAATACGGTATTGTAGATAAGCAGATTGTTTCTGTTAAGATTGATACCGAGGGCAGAGGTCTTGTATTCGGTGATGTTGTTGCCAGAGTAAGTCCCAGCTATGCTCTTGCTATGCATCTTGACACTGATGAGGCAAATGCTGCAGCTATCCCAGGCTCCACTATGGGTGAAATTATTGGCTAAGCCAATCGGTGTTTATATACATATACCTTTTTGTGCAAAACGATGTGCTTACTGTGATTTTTATACCTCTATAGTGCATAAGGATATGGTACGAAGGTATATAAAACAGCTTAAAAATGAAATCTATCGGTGGGGTGGGCAGCTTTGTCGCCCTGCCGATACTGTATATTTCGGCGGCGGCACTCCGTCTATACTGACAGCCGAGGAGCTTTGCGAACTGCTTTTCTGTGTTAGGAAAGCCTTTTCATTATGCGATAACGCAGAAATAACTGTAGAGGTTAACCCTGAAAGCGCTAACAGTGAGTTTTTGTCAAAGCTTAAAGAGTCAGGCTTTAACCGTCTTTCAATAGGTATACAGTCCCTTGATGATAATGTTCTTGGCTTACTTGGAAGAGGTCATACTTCAAAAGAGGCAATAAACACCTTTAATACTGCAAGAAGGGTGGGCTTTGATAATATTTCGGTTGACCTTATGTGCGCTCTTCCTGCAGGTAATGCTCTTTATACTGCAAAGGAAATAATAAAGCTTTCCCCTGAGCATATATCCTGTTATATGCTTATACTTGAGAAAAAAACGGTGCTTTCTGCAAGAAAAGAACAGTTAAGCTTTCCCGATGAAGAGGCCGTAGAAAAGGAATATTTAAAGCTTAGTGAGTTGTTCTCACATAACGGGTACAGTCACTATGAAATCTCGAATTTCGCCAAAGAGGGAATGGAAAGCCATCACAATACTAAGTATTGGAAAATGGAGGAATATATCGGTATCGGACCTTCTGCGTATTCCTATGTTGACGGACAGAGGTTTCACTATGAAAACGACTTAAGAGGATTTATAAGCGGAAATGGCACCGTGTCTGACGGTGAGGGCGGAGATTTATACGAATTTATTATGCTTTCTTTAAGACTTAGTGAGGGGCTTAATGAGGCGAGTATAAAAGAAAAGTTCGGAAAAAGATTTTCAAAGGCTTTTTATGAAAAGGCAAGGCTTTTTGAAGATAAAGGACTTGCAATGATTAGGGACGGGCACTTTTGTCTTACAGCAAATGGAATGCTTCTTTCCAATACAATTATTTGTGAAATGACAGAGGAGGAACTTTATGAAGACCTATAAAATTTATCTTATTCGTCACGGCGCTACCGACGGAAATGCAAGGGGAGAATATATCGGTGTTACCGATTTGCCCTTGTCCATAAGCGGAACGGCAGCTCTTGCAAATCTTAAAGAAAAAATAGAATATCCTCAGGTTGAAAAGGTTTACACAAGTCCTTTGCTTCGTTGCAGACAGACGGCTAATATTATATATCCCGACTGTCAGGCTGAAAATATCGATAATCTTATGGAATATGATTTCGGTGAGTTTGAAGGGAAAAATGCTATACAGCTTGAAAGTGACCCCGATTTCTTTAAATGGACCTCAGGACAGATTTCTTCTCCACCAGGTGGGGAAGACTCCACAGAGTTTGCCAAGAGAATCTGTCTTGGCTTCCGTGAGGTTGTTGAAGATATGATGGCAAGTGGAGTCCATAAGGCTGCTGTAGTTATGCACGGCGGCGCTATTATGACACTGCTTTCCTGTTGCGCGGTACCTCGCCGCAGAAGTCTTGAATGGACAAGTGATTTTGGCAGAGGCTACGGTGTGCTTGTAACTCCAAGTCTTTATCACAGCAGCGGAGTTATCGAAGTTTTCGAGGAAATATAATGTATCTAAAAACAGATGTGTTATATCTGTTTTTTATATGAAAAACCCTCGCTTTATTAAAAGCGAGGGGGAAGAGAATGTAGCTTATTCAGAAGATATTTATGGAATTTTTGTCCTTTTTCGCAAGACCCTGAGATATAGCCGGATAATCATTTAAGGTATCAGCAGTTGGTTGAATCTCATAGGTTCCGTACTTATTAATTAGTTCTGTAACATTTTCCGGTTGGTCGATAATGGGTATGGACGAAATTTCCGCTTTATTATCTTTTTTGTTTTTCATATCATTCACCTTCCACTGTTATTGTGGACATAATAAATGATAATACACAAAGAAAATTTTTCCAAAAATTATTTTATTTCATAACCGAAAAGCTCTTTTGCAAACCATACCTCATCAACTGTAAAGGTTTTATTTTTAAGGTAATTAAGTATATCTGCATCGCTTTCAAATGAAAAGGTCAGCTTATAGGAATATAGGGCTTGTTTTGTAAAGCCCATTTTTTTATCTTCCTTAAGCTTACCGTATTTGCCGTCACCAAGCAAAGCGTGACCTATTGAAGACAGATGCGCGCGTATCTGATGAGTTCTTCCGGTAAGTAGTTCTATTTCCAGAAGCGCAAGACCGTTTTTCTTTGCAAGAGTGCGGTAAAAGGTTTTTACTGTAAGGTTTTTTTCTGTCTTTTTGTTTTGTAAATAAACCTTATTTTTTGATTCGTTTTTTTCAAGAAAGCCTTCAAGCAAGGCTTCTTTTTCTTTAGGAATACCGTGTACTACAGTGAGATAGCGTTTGTCAATTTCTCTTGTTTTGATTTTATCGCAAAGAATTCTGAGCGCCTGCGCATTTTTTGCGGCAATAACTATTCCTCCTGTGTTGCGGTCGATTCGGTTTGCAAGGGACGGCTTAAATGAATTTTCTTCATCAGGACGGTATTCGCCTTTATTGTACAGATATTTCTGAATACGGGTAATAAGGGTGTCGTTATACTCATTTTCATCAGGGTGTGAAAGCAGTCCCTGTGGCTTGTCGGCAAGAAGGATGTTCTCGTCTTCATATACAATGTTAAGCTTATCTCCTGCCGAAAGAAAATCGTATTTAGGTATCGCCTGACCGAAAAACTCATCGGAAATATAGGCGTTTACCTTATCGCCTGTATTAAGCCTTGTGCTGATTTCCGCACGTTTTCCGTTAAGCTTAATATGCTTTGTACGTATGTATTTATACATAAGAGCCTTGGGAAGCAGCGGCATAGCCTTTGAAATAAACTTGTCAAGACGCTGCCCTGAATCATTGGCTGAAATAATAAATTCCTTCATAAATAAAATCACCTTGAATTAAATGGAAAAAAGTAGTAAAATAATATAAAACCAACAGCGAGGTAAAAAATGGGAATACACGACGGACACAGAGAAAGATTGCTATCAAAATTTTCATCCACAGGGTTTACAGGACTTAGTGAACACGAAAAGCTCGAAATAATACTGTTCTTTTCGGTGCCGTACAGAAATACTAACGATATTGCACATGAGCTTTTGAATAAATACCGTAGTGTCGCAAATGTTATGGATGCTCCCGAAAAAGAATTAATAAAATTCAAATGGATCGGAAAGCGTACTGTACAGCATTTTAAACTGATTAAGGAAGCGTACAGTCTTTATATGATTGAACAGAAAAATGAAAGCAGCTTTCTTACGACTCTTGATGAATTTGGTAGCTATTTCCTTATTTATTTTGCTGCCGCAACTGAAGAAAAAATGGTTATGATGAGCCTTGATAGTAGAGGTAAAAGATTAGGTGTTGATGTTATTGCTGAAGGTAATGCGTCTTCAGTGGTTGCAAATTCAAAAAAGCTTATTCTTTCAGCAATTTCCAGAAATGCTACTGAGGTTGTTTTATGCCATAATCACCCAGGTGGTTTGCCTGAGCCTTCTGCAGCAGATATAATAGCTACTAAAGAGATTAAAAATATGCTTAATAATGTGGGTGTATATCTTAAGGACCATTATATTGTTACTAAAAATCAGTATTTATCAATGAGCCGTTATAAGTCCACAATGGAGTTGTTTAAGGAAAAAGACAAGGAAGAGGAAAAATAGTCTTCAATAGCCTTACGTTCAGCGGATACACTTCCTTGTATCATATTGTTTTTACCGCCGCCGCGTCCCTTTAGCTTTTCGTTTATATCCTTTGCTTTTTTGCTTATATCATAGCTCTCACTGTAAATGATATACGAATATCCGTCAGTATCATTACCTGAAAAGGCACCGCAAAGGCAAGGGGATTTGTCTTTAGCAAGATTCACAACATTTCTCAGGGTTGCCATATCAAGCTTTTCTGTAAAAATCAGCATACCTGTGTCGCAGGGCTCAAGCTTTGTGACAGCATTTTCTAATATTTTCCCTTTAAGGAAATTAATCTCTCTGGCAGTCTTTTTCAGGCTGTCAGATATTTTTTGCGCATTTCCTGAACATTCTTCAGGCTTACAGGCAAAAAGCGCAGAGATGGCTTTGATTTCTTTATGCTTTAAGGAATAATCCATAAAGGCATCAAGTCCGCAGGCAATAAAAAGTCTGCAACCGCCACGAAGCCGCATATAAGATAAAATTTTTATAATACCTATTTCGCTTGTGCTTTTTACGTGAGGAGCACAACAGGCACAACAGTCAATGTCCTCAATCTCGACTATCCTTACCGCTTCGTCTATTTCTTTTTTAGAACGATAGGGTATTTCTTTTAATTTTTCAGCCTGTGGATAGTAGCCTTTAACCGAAAGATTTCTGTATACAGCTTTATTAGCCTCAAGTTCAATAAGAGCTAATTGCTGTGAATCAAGCTCAATATCATAATCACAGGTTACTTCCTCTTGGCCAAGGTGAAAACCTACGTTTTCACCACCGAAAAGGGAATGGATAAGTCCCGAAATAATATGTTCACCTGTATGATTCTGCATATTTCTGAAGCGTCGGTTAAAGTCTATTTCTCCGTCCACAAGGTCTTTGACAGGCTTATCGGTATAGTGAACTATCTCACCGTTTTCAAGCTGTACATCAAAAACATTTGCACCTGAAAGAGTGCCACGGTCACTGTACTGACCGCCTTCCTCAGGGAAAAATGCGGTTTTATCAAGTATTACTTTAAAGCCTTTTTCACAAGGCGTACAGGAAATTACCTGTGCGGTAAATCGGGTTGAATAAGCATTTGAGTCATAAAGCTTTTCTGTCAAGTTAATCACCTATAAAAGTATATCACAGTTTATGAATTTAAGCAATAAAAAACCTCCGAAGAAAACTTCGGAGGTTTGGGCTTTAAGAAAGGTCCTCTACAATAAGTGTGCGTACACCGTTTTCATCGGTAGCAGAAGCTTCTTTAATTTCTTCTTTTCTACCGTATTTGGTTTCAAGGAATTTAGCAGCAACCTGTGGGAAGAGAGCGTAGCTCAGTACATCCTCCTCGCATTTTGCAAGGTCACCGGCCTCAGCTTTGTATTTTTCAAGCTCAGGACCGATAAGGTCTGCGGGACGGCAGGTGATTACCTCATCGTCACCAATGCACTTTTTGCGTACCTCTTCATTAACAGGCGCGGGAAGTGTTCCGTATTCGCCTCTAAGAAGACCCTTGGACTCTTTGGGTACCATCTTATAGGGTTCGCCTGCTATAACATTCATTACAGCCTGTGTTCCGACGATCTGACTGGTCGGAGTAACAAGGGGAGGATAACCGAAGTCTTTTCTAACCTTCGGAACCTCTGCAAGAACATCATAATATTTATCCTCTTTGCCTGCCTGCTTTAACTGACCGAGCATATTAGAAAGCATACCGCCGGGAACCTGATAAATAAGAGTCTTTGTATCAACGCTTAATACCTTGGGGTCAAGGGTTCCGTCTGCCTTCATTTTGTCTGCTACGCCGCGGAAATGGGCAGCGACGTCAGCAAGAGCATCAAGGTCAAGACCTGTATCTCTTTCGGTACCCTTAAGGGTAGCAACGAGAGCTTCGGTTGCAGGGTTAGCTGTACCATTACCGAAGGGAGAAAGGGCAGTATCAACAATATCTACACCTGCCTGAGCAGCCATAAGATAGGTCATATCACCTGTACCTGTGGTGTTGTGGGTATGAAGGTGAATGGGGCATTTAACAGCAGCCTTGAGCTTTTTAACAAGAGAATAAGCGTCATAGGGGAGAAGAAGGTTAGCCATATCCTTGATACAGATTACATCAGCTCCCATCTTCTCAAGAGTCTTTGCAAGCTCTACAAAGTAGTCCTCATTATGAACAGGGCTTATTGTATAGCTCATAGCAGCCTCACATATACCGCCGTATTTCTTACAGGCCTTCATAGCCTGTTCCATATTACGAGGGTCGTTAAGAGCGTCGAAAATACGGATAACATCAATACCGTTTTCAATGGATTTCTTAACGAAAGCGTCAACAACATCATCGGCATAATGCTTATAGCCTAAAATGTTTTGACCGCGAAGTAACATCTGAAGCTTTGTGTTGGGCATAGCCTTCTTAATAGTACGAAGTCTTTCCCATGGGTCTTCATTTAAGAAACGCATACAAACGTCAAAGGTAGCGCCGCCCCAACACTCAACAGACCAGTAGCCCAGCTTGTCAAGCTTTTCAAGGGCAGGAAGCATATCCTCGATACGCATACGGGTTGCAGCCTGAGACTGATGGGCGTCACGAAGTATGGTATCTGTAATGTTCAGTTTAGTCATAATTTATACCTCCATTAGCCAAAGCATTCAAACTTGAATCAGATTTTGAAACAAGTATTTTTTGCTGTGGCTTTGTTAAAATACTCGTAAATCCGTCAGGATTTACTGCGTTTTGTGCCTCG
>JBGUVH010000139.1:0-7169 GCA_045134215.1 Acutalibacteraceae bacterium | reverse complement strand
GTTAAGAATCTTACAATGGTCGATCGTTTCGGTATTATCGTCGAGGGCGACAGTCAGTTGAATTCAGCTCAGGAAGAAATGAGTAAGGTTACCAATAGAGAAATGATGACAGGTACTCTGGCTGATGCTATGAAGGGTGCTGATGTATTTATCGGTGTTTCTGCTCCTGGTGTTGTAAGTGAAGAAATGATTAAATCTATGAACAGCGATGCTATTGTATTCCCAATGGCAAATCCTGTTCCTGAGATTATGCCTGACCTTGCAAAAGCTGCGGGTGCCCGTGTTGTAGGCACAGGCCGTTCGGATTTCCCCAACCAGATAAACAATGTTATGGCTTTCCCAGGAATTTTCAGAGGTGCCCTTGATGTAAGAGCCTCTGACATTAATGAGGAAATGCAGATGGCTGCTTCTCTTGCTATTGCTTCCCTTGTAAGCGATGACGAGCTTAATGAAGAATATATTATGCCTTTTGCCTTTGATGAAAGAATCGGCAAAACGGTTGCCGAAAAGGTTGCTGAGGCGGCAAGAAAAAGCGGTGTAGCAAGAATTTAATTTGTTTTATAAATTTATCTTGAAATATATGTTGATTTGTATTATAATTAACTAAAATATTTTATGAGGTGTTTGTTATGAAAAAATTGTTAGCATTACTTCTTGCTTTCTGTATGATTTTTGTTCTTGCTGCTTGCGGTGGAACCGAACCTAAGGACGAAAATCCCTCCAGCAAACCTTCTGTTGTAACAGGCGTTGATGATGAGGGTGATGAGCTTGATGGTGAGAGTCAGACTGAGTCCCTTGTACTCGACGGTACCAACCAGTATGTTGTTTGTATTAAGAAGGGTAACGAGGACGTTAAGAACAAGATTAAGTCAATAAAGGATATTAAGGGCTTATCTGTAGGTGCTGCTTATGACGGCGACGGCGAAAAAATGGCTAAGTACTACGGTGCAAACCATGTTGGTTACGGCGGAGAAAACGATGCCTTCTCTGAGCTTGTTGGCGGTACTCTTCTTGACTGCGTTATTGTTAAAAAGAGTGCAGGCGAGCAGTATCAGGACAAAGGAACTGTAGAAATTATTCTTGACCCCATTGTTATCGAATAATTAAGCAAAAATAAAACTGCTTTATGGCTTTTGCTATAAAGCAGTTTTTCGTTACACAACAAAAAGCTCCCGTTGTAAAAAATACAACGGGAGTAATTTTTTATTGTAAGAGCACAAGTATTGTGTTATATTATTAATTAAGAATATAAAAATAGGGGATATTATGACTTATATCGAATTTTTTAACAACGTGGCAATAGAAAATGTATGCGCCTGTCTTACCAATGTGCCAAAGCGGGTTATATATATTGGTAGGGATACAGCTATTATTGAAAGCAAAATTAAAAAGTATAACCGAGTTTTTTCGGATAGAGGGCATAATATTGAATTTATTCCTATGGCGGTGGAGAGAGATAATCTTGAAAATGCAGTTTCTGTTTTGCAGAAAATAGTTGATTCATACCCCGATTGCGCTTTCGGTATTACGGGCGGTGACGAAATTGCACTTATGGCATTTGGTATTGTTTATGAAAGAAACCGTAATAAAAACATTCAGATTCATAGGTTTAATATAGCCCACAACACGATATGCGACTGTGATAAGGACGGTAAAACCGTTTATAAGGATTTGCCTGTACTGTCGGCAGAAGAAAATATACAGCTTTACGGCGGTGATGTTCTTTACGGTGATGTGTTCGGTGACGATACATATATGTGGGATTTTACCGAGGATTTTGTTAAGGATATTGAAAATATATGGAATGTGTGCAAGGGTAATGTAAGACTGTGGAATACACAGATTAGTGTTTTTGAGGCGGCTTTCAAGGTGGGTGTTTCTGACGAGGATAAGCTTTACGTAACAGCAGATAAGGATAAAATAAAGAAAGAACTGGACAAAAACCACGCTTCCTACAAGATAGTTAAAGGTATGGTTAATTATCTCAAAAAACACGGTTTGTTGACGCACTTTAGTGAAACAGACACAGAACTGTCTCTGGGATTTAAAAACCCACAGGTAAGACGGTGTCTTATTAAGGCGGGACAGGCTCTTGAAATGAAAACCCTTCTTATTGCAAGAAGTCTTCAGGATGATAACGGCAACAAGCTTTACAATGATGCTGTAAACGGTGTTCTTATAGACTGGGACGGAAGATTTCACAATGAAAGTGTTGATGGCATTTATGACACCGAAAATGAAATAGACATTCTTCTTATGCATGGAATTGTGCCTGTATTTATTTCCTGTAAAAACGGTGTTGTGGACGCTGACGAGCTGTACAAGCTTAATACGGTAGCCTTGAGGTTTGGCGGAAAATACGCAAAGAAGGTGCTTGTAGCCACATCTATTCCTAAGGAAAAGGAATCGGGCAAATATCTGATTCAACGTGCCAGAGATATGAACATCAAACTGATAACAGATGTTCAGAAGTTTAATACAGACGATGAATTTAAAGCAAAAATGTTGAAATTATGGCGTTAAATGATTTTAGAAAGAGGAACGGAAAATGAGTGGAATTCGAAAAAGTGTACTTCTGTGCGAAATTTTTAATGATGCGATGGATATTGAACAGAAAAAGTATAAAAATCCAACCGCAGAAATGCTTATTATTGCTGCAATAGACAGAATAAATAAAAATGAAACCTACGGCAACAGGGCAGAGCTACTCAGCCTTAAGCTGTTATTTAATAATTTTTTCCGTGATAACGATAAGCTCAGAACAATAATGTCAGACTATGTTAATAACGGAAAAGGAAGTATTATTCACGATGAGCTTTATATTGCAAATAAAATTGAGGAAGCAGAAAAACAGTACAGCAGCACAATATCAGGAGAGCTAAGACCTAACACACTGTTTTTAGCTATCTTTAACGATCCTACCGATACCGTAAAAAAAGCGAAGGATATTTGCGGTAGGGAACAGAAAAGCGTATTCGATGATGAGGATTTTCAGGAGGCTTACAAAAAAGCGGCTGAGCAGGTATTTCAAAATTCCGTAAAACACGAAGAAGAAAATAATAAGAAAAATTCTGCGAATAAATCTGAGGAAAGTTCGGAAGTTATAGAAGATGATGTTGAAGAATTATTTGATGACATCGAAGATTGGATGACAGAAGAAGAATGGTTTTCTGCCGAATTTACAAAAGAAAATCCAATCGAAGAAATTGCAAAAGCGGTAGCTGATGTAAAGAGAATCAGAAGTGAGCTGTTAAGTGAAGTATTTGGACAAGACAATGCTATTAATACTTTTACATCAGGGTATTTTCAGTACCGTTTGTCTTCTATACTCGGCAATAAAAGTCAACGCCCCAGCGCTACATTCTTATTTGCCGGCCCTCCAGGTGTAGGCAAAACCTTTTTGGCTGAAAGTATAGCTAAATCTCTTGCTCTTCCTTTTATGAGATTTGATATGAGTGAGTATTCCGATAAAGAAGCCAATCTTGAATTCTGCGGCTCGGATAAGGTTTATAAAAACGGTAAGGAGGGTAATGTAACAGGCTTTGTAGCTAAAAATCCTAAATGCGTTTTACTTTTTGATGAAATAGAAAAAGCCCATCTTTGCATAATTCACTTGTTTTTACAAATGCTTGATGCTGGCAGATTAAGGGATAGCTTTACCGATAAAGAGGTTTCTTTTACAGATGCGGTAATAATTCTTACCACAAATGCCGGAAAACAGCTTTATGAAGAGACGGAAGACCTTTCAGGCATTTCAAGAAAGGTTATAATGAACGCACTCGAAAATGATGTTGTTCCCGGAACTAAAGAGCCCTTTTTCCCGAAAGCGATATGCTCACGCTTTGCTTCGGGAAATGTAGCGATGTTTAACCATATCAGTGCTCAAAGCTTGCTTACAATTGCTAAAAGTCAAATTGAAAAGAACTGTAAAAAAATCGAAGAAAGCACCAATATAAAGATTGATGTTGATAAAGAAGTTTATACTGCATTACTATTTGCTGAAGGAGCGTCGGCTGATGCACGAACAATAAGAAGCAGAGCTGAAACCTTTTTTAATAACGAGCTTTATGAACTGCTTCGTTTTGTTGACTCAGAAAAGAATAAGTATGAAATAACGAATCTTAAAAAAATTTATATATCCGCCGATATAGGCAAAGCTGATGAAGAGATTAAAAGTCTGTTTAACTCTGAATCTGATGCAAATATTTTAGTGTTTGCTGATGAAAATACTGTTGCTACATACAGAGGTGTTATGGAGTCGGCAAATATTATAGGTGTTAATGATAAATCGGCTGCTATTGAGAATCTGAAGAATTGCGAAATAGATTTCACACTTATTGATATACGATGTGGTGCAACGGTCGTTGATGAAAAGATACTCAATATTGAGGATATTGATTCTCCTGCCAGAGACTTCTTTAAGTTCTTAAGGGAACAGAAGAAGGATTTACCTATATATATAATAGAAAGAGAAGGCGACGAGCTTTCGGATGAAGAGGTTATTTCCTTTATCCGACAGGGTGTAAGAGAGGTTTTAAGCCTTAATAAAAAGCCTGATATAGTGGGCTTACAGCTTAACTCTATAGCACAGGCACTTCATCAGCAAAAATGTATGAATTCTCTTGCTAAATCGAACAGAGTTATAAGCTTTGAAACCTTGCAGACGGTATCTGAAAACGGCGAGGAAGCACAGATAAGACTGTTTGACCTAAAGGCAATAACAGCTGTAAAGGCAGAGGATACAAAGAATGTATTAAGCAATGTTTCAAAGCCCAATGTTAAATTTGAGCAGGTAATAGGTGCTGAGGATGCTAAAACAGAACTGTCGTACTTTGTTGAGTATCTTAAAAATCCTCAGAAATATATGGGGACCGGTCTTAAAGCACCGAGAGGTGTACTTCTTTATGGCCCTCCAGGTACAGGAAAAACTATGCTTGCTAAGGCTATGGCGTGCGAGTCGGGCGTTACATTTATTGCTACTGAAGGCAATCAGTTTTTAAAGCGGTATGTAGGAGAAGGTCCCGCCTATGTACATAAGCTGTTTAAGACGGCAAGACAGTACGCGCCTGCGGTGCTGTTTGTTGACGAAATTGAAACTATAGCCAAGGAAAGAAGGGGTGCCGACATTACCAATGGCGGCGGTGAAGAAACTCTGACCGCTTTCCTTACCGAAATGGACGGCTTTTCTAACGATCCCACACGTCCTGTATTTGTTCTTGCTGCAACTAACTTTGATGTTGAGCCGGGAAGTAATAAAAGTCTTGACCCTGCTCTTATGCGCCGTTTTGACAGAACAATTTATGTTGATCTTCCGGATAAGCAAGACCGTATTAAATACTTAAAGCTGAGAAGACAGTCAAGTATAGCTCTTGATATAAGTGATGAAATTATAGATAATATCGCTATGCGTTCAACAGGAATGAGTCTTGCTTTACTGGATTCCGTTATAGAGCTTTCCTTGCGTACGGCTGTAAGACAGGGTATCTCAAAGGTTACTGACAGTGTGTTTGAAGAGGCTTTTGAAACCTTTAACAGCGGTGAAGTGAAAAAATGGGATGAATCGCAGCTTCAGCGTGTTGCAAGACACGAGGCAGGTCACGCCTTTATGTGTTGGTACGGAGGGACAACTCCTGCATATCTTACTGTGGTTGCAAGAGGTAAGCACGGCGGATATATGCAAAAGGAGATAAAGGAAGATAAGGCGATATATACAAAAGAAGAACTTCTTGCCAATGTAAGAACTGCTCTTGGTGGACGTGCTGCAGAGCTTGTTTACTATGGAGAAAAGGATGGTCTTTCTACAGGAGCAAGCGGCGATCTTGTTTCTGCAACAAGAACGGTGCAGGATATTGTCTGTTCCTTTGGTATGGATAGTGATTACGGCATTGCGGTATATGAGGAAGGCAACTCATTATCCTCAGAGGCAAAAACTGCTGTTAATCGCGTTCTGTCTGAACAGCTTAACGAAACAGTGAGAATTATATCCGAAAATAAGAATAAAATAGATGCACTGGTTGAAAAACTGATGGAGAAAAACCGTATGACAGGAACTGAAATAGAAGCTGTTATCGGAAAACCTCAGTAATGAAGGTGAGTGATTTTATGTATATACCCAGTCCTACAGATTTAAGCAATATTTCACTGCCTGACGAGCTTGTTCGCCTTGCCGAGCAAATTGCTGAAAATGTTCACGAAAATTGGGCAAAGAGAAGAGTTCGTGACGGGTGGACTTATGGCGAGGAAAGAAATGATATCCAAAAGAAAACACCCTGTCTTGTTCCCTACAGTCAGCTTAGTGAAGAGGAAAAGGAATATGACCGCAAAACTGCTATGGAAACTATTAAGCTCATAATTGCTCTTGGCTATAAAATAGAGATGCCTTAAGGTATAGTGAATACGGTGCTGATATTAATCAGGATGGTAATGTAAGTACTTCTGACCTTGCTGTACTTAAGTTAAAGCTTGCATCGGGCAACTAAATAATTCGATTATACACAGGTTTCGCCAAACGGTGAAACCTGTGTTCTTTTTTAAAAAATGTTGCAAAATATAAAAAAATAGTTACAATCTCAGTACTTTCACTTGAAAAAAGTTATTGAATATAGTATATTAATAAAGATATACAATGGGGGTACGTTGATGAAAAGCTATTTAAAAATGTCAAAAGATGAACTTGCGAATGAGTTCAGTACAGTAAAAAAAGAATATGCAAAGCTTACTACGCTTGGTCTTCATCTTGATATGTCAAGAGGAAAGCCCGGCGCTGACCAGATGGATTTAAGTAAGCGTATTTTCGATTTAGTCGGAAATGACCTTGGCTTTAAAAATAAGGATGGAGTCGATTGCAGAAACTATGGAGGTCTTGACGGTCTTGTTGAGCTTAAGGAGCTTTTTGCAGGAATACTCGGACTCTTACCTTCGCAGATAATAGTAGGCGGTAACTCTTCTCTTAATATGATGTATGATACCATTGCACAGGCAATGACTCACGGTCTTGGCGGTGAGCCTTGGTGTAAGCAGGGTGAAATTAAATTTATTTGTCCTGTTCCGGGTTATGACAGGCATTTTGCCATTACAGAGCATTTCGGTATTAAAATGATTCCTGTTGCAAATACCATAAACGGACCTGATATGGATAAAATCGAAGAGCTTATAAAGGATGAAAGCGT
>JBGUVH010000138.1:0-3774 GCA_045134215.1 Acutalibacteraceae bacterium | reverse complement strand
CTCGCGGTCAGGGTCAGTTGCGAGAAATATTTTCTTTGATTTGGCAGCTTCCTTTTTAAGCTCTTTTATTAAATCGCCTTTTCCTCTTATTGTAATGTATCTTGGTTCAAAATTATTTTCTTCATCAATACCGAGCTGACTTTTCGGAAGGTCTATAACATGACCCATACTTGCCATTACGGTATAGCCTTTTCCAAGATATTTTTTTATTGTAGTAGCTTTTGATGGTGACTCAACTATTACTAATTTTTCTGACATATTTTCCTCCTTAAAGAAGATAATAAATTCCGTTATCGTTTTTGATTTTTCCGTCCATTTCCAAAATAAGAAGAAGCATATTTAATTCTTCCAGAGTTATTTTTGAAAAGACGGATATTTCATCAATAGAAAGATTTTTTTCTTTAAGTACATACAGTATCGTTTCTTCATTAGTAAGATTTTGGGGGATATCCGGCATTTTTTCATTTTCACCTGAAGGCAGGGGAAGTGAAACCTCAATAATTTCATCATCTGAATTACCGGTATACAGATTTTCACTGTATAAATCTTTATAGTGGCAAAGTATATCGTCTGCCTCCGTAACAGGACATGCGCCTTCCTTAATAAGTCTTAAAGGCTCACCCGAAAGGACAGAGTCTACATTTCCGGGCAGGGCAAAAACATCCTTATTCTGACTAAGTGCCATAGAACATGTTATGGATGTTCCGCTCTTTACTTTTGCTTCGCTTATAAATACTCCCTTTGACACTCCTGCAACAAGCCTGTTTCTTTCGGGGAAATAGTAATTTCTAGGCATAGTACCCAATGGGTATTCGCTTACTACCATGCCTGTTTTTATAAGCGATTTAAAAAGCTCTGCATTACACCTTGGGTATATAATATCAACTCCGTTTGCCACAAAAGCAACCGTGGGGCAGTTCATATCAAGCGCCGCCTTGTGCGACACTGCATCTATTCCCTGAGCCATACCGCTTACTATAATAATACCCCGTCGGCAGAGGTCTTTTACTATAGAATATGTCATTCTTCTGCCGTATGATGATGGATTTCTGCTGCCGACAGAAGCAATACAGAGGTGTTTGTTTAAGTCAATAAACTTTCCTCTGCAGTATAGTAAAAGCGGAGGGTCGGGTATCTCGCGAAGCATTTCGGGAAAAGCTTCACACTCTATGCTTATTACTTTTACCATATTTTTTTGGAGTATTCCCATATATTCTGTAAGTGCGCTGTAGTCGTGACAGAGAATACTGCTCATTTCGTCCGAAGTAAGAATCCCTGTGTCTTCAAGCTCATCCTTACTTGCATTCATAATATTTAAAACTGAATTAAAATGCTTATATAACAAAAAAAGCTTGCGTCTTGATATGTTGGTTTTGACAGTAAGGTAGAGCCAGGCTCTTAATTTATCGGTAAGCAAAATCTCACTCCTTTGTTAAAATACTTTTTAACAGTACAACAAAAAATTAATTTTGTAAAGGGGTTTTTAAAAATTTATATATAAATAGTAGAAAAAAACCTGGAATTGGGGATAATAAAAAATAAAAATTTTATACTAAGATAGGGTAAAAAAGATAAATTGTTGTTTAGCGAAGTGTTTAGGATAACGGATTTGTAGGGAATGCCCTGTGTGGCATTCCGTTCATAGCGGAGCGACACATAGGTCGCTCCCTACTAAACAATAATCTAATTATAATTATTAAAAAAATTTTATTAAGAAAAAAGAGGAAAAAAAGGGAATATGTAGAAAGAGTATAATAAGGACAAGATTAAGCCTTGTTAATTATTTAACAAAAGCTTCATTATAAAATGTCACCGAAAGGAGGAAACAAAATATGTCAAATCTATTTGTATGCGCTATGGGTATAGGTACAGTATTTTTTGGTCTTATTGCTCTTGTTTTCATATGCTACGCACTAAGTGCAGTATGTAAGATGATAGACAAAAATGCTCCCGCACCTAAAGCTTCTCCTGCCGCTTTTTCAAAGAAAGCACAGACAGGTGAAATTGCAAACAAAGGAGAAATTATAGCAGCTGCTTGCGCTGCTATTGCCGAGGAGATCGGTGAAGATGTAAAAAATATTAAAGTAGTATCTTTTAAAAGAGCGTAAATTTTAGCATTTGCGAGTATTTTAACAAAGCAGTGGTGAAAAAATGCACACCCAAAACGGGTTTGGATATTAACGCAACTGCTAAACAAAAAAAGAAAGAGGTAAAGAAAATGAAAAATTACAAAGTAAACGTAAACGGTACAGAATATGTTATATCAATAGAACTTATGACAGATGAAGAAGCAGCAAAAGCAAAAGCAGCTCCTGCTCCCGAAGCAGCTCCCGCACCGGCAGCCGCTCCTGTAGCTGCAGGCGAAGGTGCTGAGGTTACAGCTCCCATGCAGGGAACTATCCTTTCTGTAAATGTTACAGACGGACAGGCTGTTAAAAAAGGCGATGTTCTCTTTGTTTTAGAAGCTATGAAAATGGAAAATGAAATCATGGCTCCAAATGACGGTACAATTTCTTCCGTATGCGTAGCAAACGGTGCATCTGTATCAAACGGCACACTTCTTTGCACAATTAAATAATTAAACATACGGAGGATTTAATAATGAATAAGAAGATTATTTCTGTCCTCGTTTTAGCTTTAATAATGATGCTTACTTCATTTGCAACAGCATTTGCTGCAAACGAAGCACCTGTCGGGGACGATTTATACATCAAATCAGCAGAATACAGTGCTGAAAACGAAGAATTTACCATTATCGTAGCAAATAAAGCCGATTTTGTTATAGAAGAAGCTTTAGTTTCATTTGAATGCACAGACGGCGGAGTAACATTTGTTCCTGCTCAGTCAAACATGGCTGTAGCTCAGGAAAACATGGTTCAGGCAATTCTTACTGATATTGCAGCAGGCGGAGAAAAAGAAATCATCGTAAAGGGAACAGTTGCAAATTATGATAAAGACAGCAGGCTTCCTGTTGTTAATGCATCTGTAAGATATGCAGGAGATATGACAAAAATAAAGGTTAATGAAGAAACTCAAATTCTTGAAGCTTCCTATACCGATATTTTAAATGAAGCTGAAGTTTCAAAAGGTGCAGCAATTCTTAACTTTTTAAAGCAGACAGGCTTTTCTATGACATCATGGCAGCAGATAGTTATGATAATTATAGCTTGTGTACTCTTATATCTTGCTATTGTTAAGAAATTTGAGCCCCTTCTTCTTCTCCCTATAGCTTTCGGTATGCTTCTTACAAACCTTGCGGGTGCCGAAATGTTCCACGAAGAGCTTTTTGCAGAAGGTCACGTTCATTGGAATCTCTTTGCTGCTACAAACCACATCACACCTGGTCTTGTAGATATTTTATACCTTGGTGTTAAGCTTGGTGTATATCCTTGTCTTATATTTATAGGTGTTGGTGCAATGACAGACTTCGGTCCCCTTATTGCAAACCCCAAGAGCCTTCTTCTCGGTGCGGCTGCTCAGGTTGGTATTTTCCTTGCTTTCCTTGGCGCGCTTAACATTGGAATTATTCCCGGCCTTGAAAACTTTACGGTTCAGCAGGCAGGTTCAATAGGTATCATTGGCGGTGCAGATGGTCCTACTGCGATTTTTGTTACATCAAAGCTTGCTCCCGAGCTTCTCGGACCTATCGCCGTTGCTGCTTATTCCTACATGGCGCTTGTTCCTGTAATTCAGCCTCCTATCATGAAGGCTCTTACAACAAAGGAAGAACGCTCAATTGTTATGAAAGAGCTTCGTCCTGTTTCCAAAACAGAA
>JBGUVH010000137.1:0-6451 GCA_045134215.1 Acutalibacteraceae bacterium | reverse complement strand
GCTGATAGCTGGTGTGGTAATGGCTTTTGCTATGGGCTTTATCGGCTTCCTTGATGATTATATTAAGGTTGTAAAAAAGCGTAATTTAGGACTTACCGCAAAGCAGAAAACCTTTTTACAGAGCTTTGTTACTGCCGCTTATCTTCTATGCCTTGCCTTTGCAGGAATGAATACTACCTGGATTCCCTTTGTGGGAAGTGTATCCATTACACATGGAGCAGGACTTCTTTTTTGGCCTATTGCATTTTTCTTTGTATACGGCTTTGTTAATGCCGTAAATCTTACAGACGGACTTGACGGTCTTGCTTCGTCTGTAACACTGGTTTCTGCCTGTGCCTTTATGGTTATTGCAGGAATGGCAGGCTCCCTTATGGGAATCAACACCTATGCTTCGGCTGTAGCAGGTGCCTGTGGAGGCTTTTTAGTCTGGAATATGCATCCTGCAAAGGTGTTTATGGGAGATACAGGCTCTATGTTTTTAGGCGGTGCAATTGTGGCTCTGTCCTTTGGAACTGAAAGACCTGTACTGCTTCTTCTTATCGGTATTGTATATCTGCTTGAAGCTCTGTCTGTTGTATTACAGGTAACTTCTTATAAGCTTACAAAAAAGCGTATATTTAAAATGAGTCCCATTCACCATCATTTCGAAATGAGTGGTTGGAGTGAGGAAAAAATAGTATTCTCCTTCTCAGCTGTGGGCTGTCTGGGAGCAATAATTGCAATTCTTACTGTAGTTCTTTAAATTTTTAGGAGGTCAGCGGTCAGATGAAGGATAACATTTTGGCAAAAGTGCTTAAAAAAATGGGAATATATCAGGAGGGAAGGCTGGATATACAGTTTCTTTCCCTTGTGCTCATTTTGCTTTCTGTCGGTATTGTTATGCTTTTTTCTGCCAGCTATGCCTATTGCTATGCACAGTACGGTAACAGCTATCATTTTATTATAAGACAGGCAATTTTTGCTGTTGTGGGAATTATCGTTATGCTTGTGCTTTCACGAATTGACTGCAGAGTCTACCGAAAGTTTTCGGTTGTTCTTTATATCGTTTCGGCTATTATGTTGGCTGTTGTTCTGGCTCTTCCGCCAATGCAGGAGGGAATGGAGCATAAGCGTTGGCTGGTTATCGGCTCATTTTCCTTTCAGCCCTCTGAAATAGCAAAGTTTGCAATTATTCTTCTCTTTTCCCATCTTATTGCAAAAAACTATAAAAGAATGGGCGAATTAAAATTTATTGCAAAGCTTATTTTCCTACTTGCCGTAATATGTGGTCTTGTAGTGGTTGAAACCCATCTTTCCGCTACCATACTGATTCTTACCATAGGTGTAGTGCTTATGATAGTGGGAGGTATGGCTGTAAAGTACATTGTAGGCGGTGTAATTGCAGCAGCAGGCGGTGTTGCAGTTATTGTTATTACAGGTCTTGTAAAATATGCTATGAGCCGTTTTGAGTATTGGTTAGACCCTTGGGCTGATGCAACAGGAAAGGGCTATCAGACTATACAGTCACTTCTTGCTATCGGCTCAGGCGGACTGCTTGGCAGAGGTATAGGTCAGTCAAGACAAAAATATTCCTGGTTACCCGAGCCTCATAACGACTTTATTTTCTCTATTGTATGCGAAGAGCTTGGTCTTATCGGCGCACTTGTTATTATTTGTCTTTTCTGTGCTCTTGTATGGAGAGGCTTTAAAATAGCAATGCATTCTCCCGATAAATATTCCTCTCTTATGGCAGTGGGACTAACCTTTCAGGTAGCTTTACAGGCTTCCCTCAATATAATGGTTGTAACCAATACCATACCAAATACAGGAATAAGCTTACCCTTCTTCAGCTACGGCGGTACGGCTTTGCTTATTCTCCTTGCTGAAATGGGCATAGTGCTTTCAATTTCACGAAGTTCAAACTTAGAGAAGGTGTAGTGAGAAATTATGCATATTTTATTTGCAGGCGGCGGCACAGCAGGTCATATAAACCCTGCTCTTGCAGTTGCAGATTATATAAAAGAAAAACACCCCAGTGCAAAAATCAGTTATATCGGTACAAAGGACAGACTTGAAGCAAGGCTTGTGCCTGAAAAAAATTATGATTTTTACAGTATAAAGGTTCAGGGCATTAAAAGAAGTCTGTCTCCGTCAGGCATTGTCCATAATATAAAAACTGTTGCTTATGCTGTTTCTTCATCTGTAAGGGCAAGGAAATTGCTTCGCCAGTTAAAGCCTGATGTTGTAATAGGCACAGGTGGATATGTTAGCGGTCCTGTGCTTAGCGAGGCTGCAAGGCTTGGCATTAAAACAGCCATTCACGAACAAAATGCCTATCCAGGTGTTACCAATAAAATGCTCTCCTCAAAGGTTGACAGGGTAATGCTTGCTATGGCTGAGGCAGAAGAGAGAATGAGGCTTAAAAACAAGCCTTTTCTTACAGGCAATCCCGTAAGAAAAGAGCTGACAGAAATAAGCAAGGCAGAGGCTAAGGCAAAGCTTGGCTTTGATAACCGTCCTGTTATACTGTCCTTCGGCGGAAGCCTTGGGGCAAGAAAAATAAACGAAGCGGCAGTAGCGCTTATTAAAAAGTATAACGGAGAAAAAAGCTTTTATCATATTCACGGAACAGGTAAAAGCGGCTACAATGATGTAATGAACGCTCTATCCAATATAAAGCTTGACGACACCGTAAGGGTGAGTGAATATATTTCGGATATGGATGTATGTATGGCGGCGGCTGACCTTGTAATCTGCCGAGCAGGAGCAATTACGCTCAGCGAACTTGCAGTTTGCAAAAAACCGTCCATACTTATTCCTTCTCCCTTTGTTGCAGAAAATCATCAGTATCACAATGCTATGACCCTTAAAAATGCAGGTATGGCAGAGGTTATTGAGGAAAAGGACTTAACAGGTGAGCTTCTTATAAGCACCACCGAAAAACTATTGTTTGATAAAGAAAAGCTTGAAGCTATGAGCAAAAACGCTGATAAAATAGCAATTGATGATGCAAATGAAAGAATTTATAAGATAATAATGGATTTAATGGACTGAATTTTGTCAAAATCATAAAAGCGGCATATTATAAAATATAATAAGTTTATAATTTGTGGGGTGCTTTTATGGGAGTTTTCAAGGTTAAAGGTGGGAAAAAGCTTAGTGGCAGTCTTACGGTACAGGGAGCTAAAAACAGTGCTTTACCTATTCTTGCCGCTACACTGCTTATAAAGGATAAAAGCGTATTACATAATTGTCCCGACCTTACAGATACTTCGGCTGCTTTGAAAATTCTTGTTATGCTTGGCTGTGTCTGTGTAAGAGATGATAATACTGTAATAGTAGATGCCCGAGATGCCGTAAACTTTGAAATAAGCAAGGAGCTTATGAGGGAAATGCGTTCCTCTGTTGTGTTTCTCGGAGCTATGATTTCCCGAATGGGAAGGGCAGTAATCTCTAATCCAGGTGGCTGTGAGCTGGGCCCAAGACCTATTGACCTTCATATATCCGCCTTAAGACAACTGGGTGTTCATATTGAGGAGCAGGAGGACAGAATTGTCTGTACTGCACCTAAGGGAATAATAGGCAGTGAAATAACACTTGATTTCCCAAGCGTTGGTGCAACCGAAAACATTATTATTGCTGCCTGTGTTTCAAAGGGAACAACGGTTATAAAAAATGCTGCAAGGGAGCCTGAAATCAGTGACCTTGCCGATTTCTTAAACAGAGCAGGAGGCAGAATAAAGGGAGCAGGGTCTTCGGTAGTAACTATAGAAGGAGTAGGAAGACTGTATAGTGCAGAGCACAGAGTCCTTCCCGACAGAATAGTTGCCGCTACATATCTTTCGGCGGCTGCTGTCACAGGTGGAGAGGTAATGCTCAAGGGCTGTAATGCTGTAAATATGATGTCAATTCTCCGCTTTTTCGGTGATATAGGCTGCAGGATTAAAAGCGACGGCAGCAATATATACCTTTGTGGAAAGGAAAAATATAATCCTACAAGGCAGATAGTAACAGATGTGTATCCTGCTTTTCCTACCGATGCAGGACCTATAGTTGTTCCTGTTTTTTGCAGAATTGACGGCAGACAGTCTATAAAAGAAACAATTTTCGAAAACCGATTCAGATATATTAATGAGCTTAATAAGCTGGGAGCAGATATATCCCTTAAGGGTGATGTTGCAGCGACAAACGGTCTTAAAATACTGAAAGCCACAAATGTACGGTGTACTGACCTGAGAGGCGGTGCCGCTCTTGTTGTGGCAGCCCTTTGCTGTGAGGGGGAAGTCCTGATAAGCGATATTCACCATATTGAAAGAGGATACTGTAATATGCCCCGATGCCTTAATGCTTTGGGGGCTGATATAACGGAGGTATAGCGTGAAAAATCACGCTAAAAATATTAAGACGCCTGTTGCTCGACGTTAGCACGTCAACCGCTACAGATGCGATATTTTAATCACCATATCTGTGTGATTTTAAATAGCATTTTGTGTCTTGGAAAGATATGGTGATTAAAATGAGCCGTAATGTAAAAAGAAAAGGCAGTAAAAGAAGAAGGAAAAAGAAATTATTGCTACTGTTCTTTATGGTTCTTGCCGTAGGACTTCTTTGCACACTGTCACTGACTGTGTTTTTTCCTGTTAAAAATATAGAAATAACAGAGAGCAATTTTTATTCCTATGACCAGATAAAAGAGGCATCAGGAATTAAGCCTGATGATAATCTCTTGATACTCAGTGAAAATAATGTTCTCGAAAGCATACAGCAGCAGCTACCCTTTGTTGATAGCATTGAGCTTATAAAAAAGCTTCCTGATACGGTGAAAATAAAGGTAATGGATGCAGAGGAAACCTTCTGCTTCCTTATAAACGGTGCTTACTATTCAACCGATAAAAACGGAAGAGTACTGAGGGACTATTACGAGCTGCCACAGGGAACTTTGTTTGTAGAAGGAAACGCTACCCTGACGGGTGAAAAAATCAAGACAGTTGAGCTTGAAACTCATCAGCACTCAGAGCTTATAAAAACACTTATAACGGGTATAGAAAAGCTTCCTTTAAAAGCAGAATACCTTGATGTAAGCAACCTGTATGAAATCAAAATGGAAATAGATGGCAGATTTACTGTTGAACTGGGTGAGGCTGTGTATTTAGAAGAAAAACTTGCATTGCTTTCTAAAATGCTTGACAGCAAGAGCGAAGAGGATACAGGTGTATTCAGACTTGATATGTGGAACCCTGAAAATCCCAAGGGTTCATACTTTGAAAATGATAATTTTACTGACTAAAGTCGAAAAAGTTAAAATAAAATAATATTTTTATAAATAAGCTATTGAAATTTGAAAATAACTGTGTTATTATTATTTTGTGTTTTAATAGTTTTAATGGAAAATACTGTTTAAATTAAAAAAATGGAGGAATTCACAATGCCTAACGGATTCGAAAATTTCAGCGAAGATGTTGTTCAGATTAAGGTTGTAGGTGTCGGCGGAGGCGGCGGAAACGCTGTTAACCGTATGGTTGATGCCGGAGTAAAGGGTGTTGAATTTATTGCAATCAATACCGATAAAGCTGCTTTATTCCTTTCTAAAGCTAATACCAAGCTTCAGATTGGTGATAAAACCACAGGTGGAAAGGGTGCAGGTGCAAATCCTGAAAAGGGAAGAGCTGCTGCTGAGGAGGCTGCCGATGAAATTACAGCTGCTATAAGCTCTGCAGATATGATTTTCATTACTGCAGGTATGGGCGGCGGAACAGGTACAGGTGCTGCTCCTGTTGTTGCACGTATTGCTAAGGAGCTTGGTGTACTTACCGTTGGTATCGTTACTAAGCCCTTCGGCTTCGAGGGTAAAAAGCGTATGCAGCAGGCTGAGGCAGGAATTGCCGCTCTTAAGGAGCAGGTTGACAGCCTTATCGTAATTCCTAACGAGCGTCTTAAGTTCGTTTCCGAGCAGAAGATTACCTTCAAAAATGCCTTCGATATTGCTGATGACGTACTTCGTCAGGGTGTTCAGAGCATTACTGAGCTTATTAATGAAACTGCACTTGTTAACCTTGACTTTGCCGATGTTACCGCTATTATGGCTGATGCAGGCTATGCTCATATGGGTGTTGGCTATGCTACTGGTCGTGACAAGGCTGAGGAGGCTGCACGTGCCGCTATCAGCAGTCCCCTTATTGAAACCTCTATGGACAATGCTAAGGGTGTTATTATCAGTATCACAGGCTCTGAGGATATCGGACTTGAAGAGGTTGAACTTGCTTCCAATATCATTGCTGATATGGCTCATCCCGATGCAACAATTATCTGGGGTGCTAAGTTCGACGATACCCTTGAGGATGCAATCCGTGTAACCGTTGTTGCTACAGGTCTTGGTGATGAAGCAGATGCTAAGAAGGAAGATGACCTCGCTACCAAGCTTGGCGGTCTTGTTCAGACAGGTGATGACGAGGGCGACGATTATATCGACATC
>JBGUVH010000136.1:0-18928 GCA_045134215.1 Acutalibacteraceae bacterium | reverse complement strand
TTTTGCAACACAAATTGTTTTATTCTATGAGGTGTTTTCTAAAACAAGAAAAGATACAACTATTGCAAAACAATTACTTCGTTCTGCTACAAGTATTGGCGCAAATATAAACGAAGCCATTTATGGTAATAGCAAGGCAGACTTTATTTCTAAATTACATATTTCACTTAAAGAAACAGGCGAAAGTATCTATTGGCTAACACTTTTAAAAAGAACTAAATTAATTGATTATAATTTTGAAGATTTGCTTTCACTTGCCGAAGAAATTAAAAGAATGTTGATAGCATCACTAAACACCGCAAAGGAAAATAAAAAATGAAAATTAAACTTTGTAGAATTTTTAATCTTCTTAACAAACCTACAATTATTTATTCGTCATTATTGCTTATAGCAGTACTAATCTTAAGTATTATGTATAAGAATTTCTACTATTTATTTATAGTTCCTGCTTTCAGTATTTGTTATTGTTATAATTATTCAAGTTTTTTGAATATAGAAAGTCAAAGAGTTACATACAAAGATTTTCAAATACTTGGAAACCGAGGTAAAGGAAAAGGTTTTAAATATATTGACAATAAAGTTACAATAGAAATAGAAAACATAATATTTTGTCAAAATGGTTTCGAAAAAGTTTTTGATGCAGGACACATACAATTTATAGAAAAAGGAAATTTGTTTAAACATACTATTTATGGAATTACACTTTTTGATATAAGAAAACAAGAAATTAGTAAGTATTTCAAGTAAGTAATAAATATTACGTGGGTTCGAACACATAGGTCAAAAATTCAAAAGGCTTCGAATTCGTACACCCTTTCCAAAATAAAAGCACCTTGTCAATTGACAAGGTGCTTTTATTCATACAGGGATACTATCTCTCCAATTCTGCCTTTCACCATCCCGATAAGCTCAGTGGGTGCTTCTACTTTTATATTATCCCCGAACTGCAATATCCAGTTAACAAGTCCGTCACTGAGTATTACATCTGTTGAAAAAGAAAATCTACCGTCATCAACATTACGAATAAATATTTTATCAGAAAAACGGTCAACAACCTGCTCAATAATACTGTTATTACATCTAAGGGTTATTTCTTTAAGCTCTCCTGTATACATCTGAAAGCTTTTTGCTGTATAGTCGGCGATATCAAATGTATCCTTATAACTGCTTACCTCACTAAAATGACGCCAATCCTCTTTTGTCACATTCACCTTTTTTATTCTGTCAAGGCGGATATGCATAAGATTATTGTACTTTTCATTATTCGCAACAAGGTAGTAATGCTCATTCTGCCATATAAGCGCATAGGGAGAAAGCTTATACTCCTTATTTACATTAAAAAGCTTTCTGTCCTCGCTAATCTGCCTTATAATATAAGTAAGTGTGACCTTTTTCTTCAAAGCAACAGCACGGGAAAGTGTGTCTATATTATAGTAAATTTCTTCATTTTCACATTTATGTCCATTATCGATATAGATGCCCTTTTCCCTTTTTCTGCGTTCGCCCTCACTAAGCATAGAATCAAGCTTTCTTACAAGCTCTCTGGTCTTTTTAACAGTAATAAAGCTTGCCGCCTGTACTGCGTCAGTCAGCAAATATATCTCAGGAAGCTCAAAGGTTTTATCAGCAAGATAGTATCCGGCCTTTGGACTTCTGGTCTGAATAATATCATAGCCGTAATCAATAAGAGCTTCAATTCCTCTGTATACCGCCTTACGTTCGGCTTCAATTCCGTTATCGCTTAATTTATCAGAAATTTCTATAGCATTTATAGGATTTTCCTCATCGGCATATTTTTTAAGTATATCCAGAATAGCTAGTACCTTTACTTGCTGTCCGCTTGTTTTAGGCAATCCTCACACAACCTTTCAAATTCCGCTTTATTATACACAGTATTAAGATAATCGAGAAGCGCATTTGTCTGCATACAAAGGGGAAGCTTTAAATAGCTATACAGGGTTTCTCTTCTTTTTTTGCAGTCTTTAGCACCCGTAAGTCCCAATTCATAAAGCAACGCCTTACTGATTTCTTTTTCTTTTTTTATCTCTACAGCTTCGCCTGTTACACCGTTTTTAACAAGACAATCCCTTATGATTTCTTCGCTTAGTCCCTCAACACCCAAAAAGCCCTCGGCACTGTATGCGGTCTTACGCTTTTCCTTACCTTTTATCTGCGGCAGGTAAACATTTATAACCTCGCCGTCCTTTGCTATGCTTCTTATATGAGAACGAATCATCATACCTGCGCTGTCGCTGTCGGTCATAATAATAATTCCTGTCTTTTTTGCAAGAGAAGAAAGCAGAGCGCGTTTTTCTTTATTTTTAAATATTCTGAAGCCGTCGGTGGCTATAATAAAGGCATCTATGAAATTTTCAAGCTTTATCTTATCATACTTACCTTCAACCACTATAGTCTGATTAAGTCTTATCAATTGACTCACCCTTTGAAACTATATAAGAAAGGCGCACAATAAGCTCTTCAAGAACAACCCTGTCCTCCCCCGAAAAGCTTTTCAGCATACTGTCAGCTCTGCAAAGCTCATTAAGGCTCAGCTTTATCTGTTTTTCGGTAAGCACCGAAAGGTTTTTAATTGCCTTTTCCACAAGAAAGCCCCTTGTTCCATAGCCAAAGGTTTTGACTACCTCAGGCATAGCTATTCCTGCTTTTTTTGAAGCATAGGCTCTCAGCACATCAACATAAACACTTGATATAGCGGTAAGTATCATTATAGGCTTTATTCTCATATAGAGAAGCTCGTCAAGAAGCGATAGCGCACCGCCCACATCCTTACCTATTATTTTTGCTGATAAATCATATATAGACTGTTCTATATTCCTTATACAGATTTTTCTTATGGTTTCCCTGTCAATACTGCCGCTTTTCTTATAGGCGCACAGTTTTTCGATTTCGTTAATTATAATATCTATATCTGTTGAAACATAATCGATAAAAAACCTTGCTACATCATTTGTCATAGAGCAGCCACGCTTTTCACAGGCACCTGTGACGGTTTTAACTAGCTCACCTATCTGGCGATGGTTAATAAGAACAGCCCGTCCACCGCATTTTTCCGCTGCTTCAATCATCTTTTTAAAGCGTTCGGGAAGCTTTTTAGTATCGAACTCTATAGCAGTATAAAGAAGTATAACTACACAGTCTTCATTTTTTTCACCGCAAATTTTAAGAAGTCTTTCAAAATCCTCTGACGAACAATCGGCAAAATCATAGTCTTCTAACAAAATACATTTTTTATCAGCCATTAAAGGCAGTTGTTCCTTTGCATCATATACCTCCTGCAAGGAACATTCGCCCACAAACTTCTGATAATTAAATATATCATCGGTATCCACAATGGAATTTATAATGCTTTGGGCATTCTGTCTTTTCAGATACCCGTCATTTCCAAAAATGATATAACAAGGCGCAAAGGCAGAAAGCTTAATATCGTTTTTTATGTGTGATTCATTACATATTGCCATTATTTTCGCCCCTTTATAAATTTTCTTAACGGTTTTACTTTTAAAATATATATTAAAACAAACAAAATCAAAATAGATATTGCCAGTATTTCTTGATTTCTGATAGGTATAGTCGGTAAAGGCATAGAATTTACAAGCCTTACCGCAAATAAAAAGTATTCAGCTATTTTATCTGCAGCAAAAAGTAATATTCTTTGCGCAAACGGAGCAAAGCCTAAAGCAAGTCCTAAAACGCCTAATACCAGCATAACGGTAGAAGGCAGAGATACAAGTACATTCACAGCTATAGCATAGGTGGATAAATAGCCGAAATTATAAATCACAATAGGTAGCGTTGCAATATACGCCGACAGGGACACTGCCGCAGCATTGATTATTTCTTTTACAAATGGGTTTAACTTATCTCTGCCGCTGAGATAATACTCTATTTTTCGTGACAGTACAAGTATTCCGTAGGTTGAAGCAAAGGACAGCTGAAAGGCAAGACTGTGCGCTGCAAAGGGATGAATAAAGAGCACTATCATTACCGCGTCTGCCAGACTCAGTACCGCATCCCCTGAACGCCTAAGAAGTCTGTATACCATTGCTATAACATAAACAATACCTGCTCTCAGCATAGACATACCAAAGCCGCAAACACACATCATAAGAAAAAGGAAAACGCAAAGCAGTACATCCTTTAAAATTTCAGAGCATTTGAATGCGCTTAAAAGCTTTAAAAGACATCCGCAAAGTATAGCAAGATGCATACCCGAAACCACAAGCACATGGCTTACTCCTGCCATTTTCACCTCTTCATAAAGCTCAACACTTATATTACTTCTATCCCCTGTTATAAGTGCAAGAAGCGTACCGTAATTTTCGGTATTTCTCGTAAGAGTCTTTTTTACATAGCTATTAATTTTTCCTGCAAAGCCGTAAATTCCCTTGCCGCTTTCCAAAACAGAAAGACCGTCTATTATCTCACCCGACATAAAAACGTTCTCACTGTAATAAGAAAGTGCTGTTTCCTTCTTTTCAAAACGGGAAAGCTTTATATTAGCGGAAATTTTATCCCCTAACCGAAGAAGCGCAACATCATCGCCCTTAAGAAGCAATAAGCTTCCCTTATGAAGAATTTTTCGTGAGCTTTGCTCTATACGAACGGTACACGCACCGTAGTTTGAGCCACTACTGTAATTTGTCGGCGCTTCGGTAACAACGGCGGTCACATTATCTACATCGCCGCTGTTTGTATAAGCATTCTCGACCTGAACTGTTATAACCAACAGTATTCTCACACAGAAAAGACTTAATAATATAGCCGAAACAAGCGTACCCTTCTGATTTTTAAAAACACAAAGGAATGTGCCGATTATAATAAATAAGACGGCGCAAATCAGATAAAACATCTGACCGGCCGTCTTTAAAGCAAAGGATAGAATAAGCATACCGACACCGGTCGGTAAAGCGTACCGGATAATTCTATTTGAGCCTGTAGTTTTATTTAAAGAATAATGGGAGCTTTTCAAGATAAATTATATCCGTTCTGTCTGCGGCATCGCCTTCTGCAAGGAAAGCGCAGGAGGCTACCTCTATTCCGCCTGCCTCACTTACAAGCTTTCTTGCAGCCGCAAGTGATTCGCCTGTGCTTATAACATCGTCAACTATAAGTACCTTTTTGCCGGAAAGTAAAGCAACCTCGGTTTCGCCAAGATAAAGCTCCTGCTCTTTTGCAGTAGTAATGGAGCGTACCGATACCTTTAAAGGATTTCTCATATAAACCTTAACGCCTTTTCTTGCAATTATATAAGGCTTACCCGACTGTCTTGCCATTTCATAAGCAATAGGAATACTTTTAGCTTCGGGAGTGAGAATCACATCGAACTGAGGTACTTTTTTAAGCAGCTCCTCACTTCCCTTTACAGTAAGCTCTGTATCACCGAATATAATAAAAGCGGCAATATCCAGCTTATCGCTTACAGGAAATTTTTCAAGCTTTCTCTCAAGCCCTGCAATTTTCATAGTATAAAATTCAGACATAATGTTCACCCTTTTAAGTTAAGAATTATATCAGCCGGGAGGCCAGGCAAGATTTCTGCGGGCAAGTAAATGGAAATGGATATGGCCTACTGTCTGTCCGCCGTCCTCACCGCAGTTATTTACAACTCTAAAGCCTTTAGACAGATTTTCCTGCTTAGCAATTTTTGCAACAGCCTCAAAAACCTTTGCAACAAGAGCGCTGTTTGACTCATCTATCATATCGGCACCGCTTATATGCTCTTTGGGAATAATAATGCAGTGAAAGGGTGCCTGTGGCTCAATATCCAGAAAAGCGTATACAAATTCGTCCTCGTATACCTTGGTAGAGGGGATTTCCCCTGCTGCTATTTTACAGAATAAACAGTCCATATTTATTCTCCTATCTGATTTTTAACTAAATCTATAACTGCCTCAATAGCTTTACCTGCAAGGGATATTTCTTTGCCGCCTGCCATAGCAAAGTCGGGGCGTCCGCCACCCTTACCGCCGGCAATTTCAGCGACACTGCGAACAAGACTTCCTGCATTAGCGCCCTTGCTTATAGCTTCTTTTCCACAAGCAGCGCAGAAGGTAAGCTTACCTTCATTAATTCCTGCAAATACAGCTATAGCCTTAGGATTATCGCCCTTTACCTTTTCAGCCATATTCTTAAGTTCTTCACTGCCTGTACTTTGGAGCACAGCCGCAACAACCGAAATTTCGCCAACAGCTACTGCATTTTTAACTATGTCATCCAGCTTACCGCCTGCAAGCTTTGCTTCAAGCTCAGCAATCTTTTTATCTTTTTCCTTATTCTCGGCAACAAGAGCAGCAGTCTTTACAGCTAATTCCTCGAAGTTACCGCATTTCTGTGCAGCAGCGGCAGCATCAATAATATCCTTATAGTGAATAAGAGTATCAAGAACGCCTGTACCTGTCACAGCCTCGATTCTTCTCACACCGGAGGCTATACCCGACTCAGAAATAATTCTGAAAAGTCCGATTTTAGCAGAGTTATCAATGTGTGTACCGCCGCAAAGCTCTACGGATTTATCACCAACAGCCACAACTCTTACAACATCGCCGTATTTCTCACCGAAAAGTGCCATTGCGCCCATTTTCTTTGCCTCTTCAATAGGCATTTCTCGGTTAATAACCTCTATACCCGAAAGGATAACAGCGTTTACAAAGGTTTCAACCTCGTTTATTTCATCCTCGGTCATAGCAGAGAAATGTGTAAAGTCAAATCGTACAGCCTTGTCGTTAACGAGCTGACCTGCCTGTTCTACGTGAGTGCCGAGAACCTTTCTTAAACCTGCCTGTAACAGATGAGCAGCGGTATGGTTTCTCTTTGTAGCATTTCTTCTTGCTGTATCAATTACACCCTTAACCTCATCCTGTACAGAGAAGGAGCCCTTCTCCATAGTACCGAAGTGCATAAACACTCCGCCGTTTTTGGTGGTGTTTTCTACAACAAAGCAGCCGTTTTCGTTTTCGATTATACCTGTATCTCCTACCTGTCCGCCGCTTTCTGCATAGAAGCAGGTAGTGTCAAGAGCAATTATGCCTTTTTGTCCCTGCTTAATAGCGCCCGACTGTTCACCTTCAACAACTATAGCTGCGATTTTACTGCTGCATACCTCATCGGTATATCCCACAAAAGCGGTATCGTCAATAGCATCAAAGCTGATTCCGTCACTCTTCCAGGACTCAGCATCGCTTTCCTTTCTTCCCTCTCTTGCCTTCTGTCTTTGCTGCTGCATAAGCTCATTAAAGGTATCCTCATCAACGCTCATATTTTTTTCACTCAAAATATCTTTAGTAAGGTCTAACGGGAAGCCGTAGGTATCATAAAGACGGAAAGCGTCCTCACCTGATACAACACCGCCGTTTTTGGTAAGCTCATTAATAATTGCAAGTCCTTGGTCAATAGTCTTTGAGAAAGCTGCTTCCTCGGTAGACAGAACCTTTTTAATAAGTGTTTCCTTCTCGCCAAGCTCGGTATAGGCGTTTACATTTTCTTTAATAACCGCATCGCACATTTCAACAAGGAAGGGACGCTTAATGCCTAACATTCTGCCGTGACGGGCAGCTCTTCTTATAAGACGGCGAAGCACATAGCCTCTGCCTTCGTTAGAGGGCATAATACCGTCGCTAATCATAAAGGTAGCGGCGCGGCTGTGGTCGGTGATAGCGCGGATAGAAATATCGTTTTCGCTGTTATCTCCATAGGTTTTACCTGAAATTTCACATACCTTATTGATAATATTTCTAATGGTATCTACCTCGAACATATTATCAACACCCTGCATTACACAGGCAAGTCTTTCGAGTCCCATACCTGTATCAATGTTTTTGTGCTCAAGCTCGGTATAGGTGCCGTCTCCCATATTATTGAACTGTGAGAAAACATTGTTCCAGATTTCCATATATCTGTCACATTCACAGCCAGGCTTACAGTCAGGACTGCCGCAACCGTATTTAATGCCTCTGTCAAAATAAATCTCACTACAGGGACCACAAGGACCTGTGCCATGCTCCCAGAAGTTATCCTCTTTTCCAAGACGGACAATATGGTTTTCGTCTACACCAATTTTATCCTTCCAGATAGCATAGGCTTCGTCATCCTCCTCATAAATAGAGGGCCAAAGAAGGTTTTCAGGAATTTCAAGAGTTTTAGTTAAAAATTCCCAAGCCCACTGAATTGCTTCTTCTTTAAAATAATCGCCGAACGAGAAGTTGCCAAGCATTTCAAAATATGTACCGTGACGGGCGGTATGTCCCACACGCTCTAAATCGGGAGTACGGATACACTTCTGACAGGTGGTAACACGGTTTCTTGGGGGAGTAACCTCACCTGTAAAATATTTTTTCATAGGCGCCATACCCGAATTTATAAGTAAAAGAGATTTATCGTTATTGGGCACTAATGAAAAGCTACCAAGACGTAAATGTCCTTTACTCTCAAAAAAAGAAAGATATTTTTCTCTAAGCTCATTAAGAGATGTCCACTGCATTTTTGATTCCTCGCAATCGATTTACTAATATATAAACATACACATTAATTATACTTATATATATCCGATTTGTCAATGTTTTTACTCAGTAATTACTAAGCTATAGCCTCAGCTATATATCGAAAAATTCCTGTGGCGGTAACCTCTGTATTAGCGCTGTCCTCCACAAGCACTGCAACAATATAACGAGGGCTATCTACAGGAAAAAAACCACAGAACCAGGAATGTTTTTTCAGTGTTCCGTCCTCACTGCTCCAGCCTGTCTGTGCAGTTGAAGTTTTTCCTGCCACCTCTACCTGTTCGCTGAACGCCCCTGTTCCCGTTCCGTTTTTCACAACATCTGAAAGATAATTTTTAATAATATCGGCAGTTGCTTTACTTATAGCCTTGGTAGCCTTATTCGCTTCAAAGGTTTCTGTTACTATAGCGTTTTCCATTACCGCCTCAACCACAGTGGGCAGATGATAAATGCCTTCACAGGCTATTGCTTCATAAAGCATCAGCATCGAAACGGGCGAAGCTAGAAGCTGTCCCTGTCCTATAGAAAAATTAGCAAGAGCTCTGCTGCTTGTCAGGGTTTCGCGGGAAGGTATACTCTCCCCCTGTGTAGTTATTCCGTCACAAAGTGTCTTATTATAGCCAAAACCGAAAAGTGTTGCCGTTTCATAAATTTTGTCGCCGCCCTGTTCTATAGCAAAACGGTAAAAATAGCTGTTACAGGACTCGGCGAGAGCTTTTCCTATATCTACTGTCCCGTGACCTGAGGCTTTGTGACAGGCAAAGGAATTTCCGTCTATCATAACACTTCCCGTACACTCAACACTCATATCGCTGTCAGCCTGACAGGTAGCAATACAGGGCTTAAAGGCAGAGCCTACATTATAGCCGAGAAGCGCTCTGTTTATAAGCGGTGAGGACTCCGAAGAGAGCGCCTCCTCCAGCGCAGTTGCGTTAAAGGAAGGCTTACTCACCATTCCCCTTATTTTTCCAGTACCCGCCTCGCTTACCACCACTGCGCCTTTAATCAGTGAGCTTGTTGCTTTTTCTATGGCTATCTGCACATTTTTATCAATTGTAGTAATAACTCCGCTTGTTGACATTCGGTCATTTTCCACCTGAGGCTCAATACCGCTTAGCACCCGTCCCATAGCATCGGTAAACAGTCTGACCGTTATTTTTCTGTCACTGTAAAGGTATTTATCCATTGATTTCTGCAGACCCGTAACTCCGTGAAGAGAGGAATCAGTATATCCGAGCAGATGCAGACAAAGACTGTCCCCACTTTGCCATACAGGTACCTTTACATTGATGACTCCTGCACAGCTTATATCTTTTTTGGTTTCTACAACCGCCGCTTTGCCGTTTCTCAGTTTTCCGAGAACGCTTATCTTTTCATCTCCCACGAACACGCTTTTGCAGTATTCTATAGTCTGCTCTGTGGGGATTATTACCGCACAGTTTTTCTCTTTATCCCCTGTCAGCGCCACACCGTTACAGTCAAAAATTCTTCCTCTGCTCTGACCAAGGGTTATAAGCGTACTGTTTTTCTGGGCAGCGGCAGCAATACCTGAATCATCATTTATTACAGCAATTCTCACACCGCCTATAAGGAACATTGTTAGAATAAGTACAAAAAGCAGTACCGTTCTTATACTTTTAACCATAAAAAATCACCCCGAGTAGTTTTTCCTCGGGGTGCAGTTTTTATTCGTTTTTCATTCGCAGAAGTGAGCCTACGGGAACCTTTCTGTCACAAGGGATTTTAACCGTCATCATAGGATGGGGCGCATTGTCAATAGCATTACCCTCGCCGTCATAAAGCTCGTTTGCAGTAAGCATAAAGGGTTCTTCCCTGACACAAAGGCAGTCAAACTCCTGACCGACATAGAACTTATTTTTCATAATTGCCACAATACAGCCGTTTTCATATCCTGTTACTACGGCGGCAACACTGTAATCTCTTACATATCCTGCGCTTTCATAGGTCTGACCAGGCTGTCCGAAATAAAAGCCTGTGCTATAGGGACGGTGGCTGATTTTCTCAAGCTCTTTGGCTATCCATTCCTCCAGCCTCCACTCACCCTCAGTATTTTTAAGGCTGTCGAGAGCGGCTCTGTAAGCGTTTGTGGTAACAGCAACATAATAGTGAGATTTTGCTCTGCCCTCTATTTTTATGCTGTCTATCCCCGCCTCTGCCATTTTGTCAAGATAAGGCGCCATACACATATCATTAGCGTTGAGTATATAGCTTCCTTTATCTGTTTCGGTAATATCGAAATATTGCCCAGGGCGTTTTTCCTCCATAAGAGAATAATGCCAACGGCAAGGCTGTGCGCAGTCACCTCTGTTTGCATCTCTGCCTGTCATATAGCTTGAAAGTAAGCATCTCGCAGAGAATGAAACGCACATAGCTCCGTGAGCAAAGCACTCTATTTCAAGGTCCTTGGGTGTCTTTTCTCTTATCTCTCTTATTTCCTCAAGAGAAAGCTCCCTTGCAAGAACAATTCTTTTAGCTCCCATTTCATAAAAGGCATTGGCAGTAACATAGTTGCATATACCCGACTGCACCGAAATATGAAGCTCACAAGAAGGGGCATATTTTTTCACAAGTGTAGCTGTGCCTATATCACTGGCTATTATAGCATCTACCTTTATACTTTCAAGAGATTTAAGAAAATCAGGCAGTCTGCTCATTTCCTCATTATGAGGAACGGTATTACAAGCAACGTGTACCTTTACGCCGTGAGAGTGAGCATACTCTACACCCTTTATTAAATCCTCTTCGCCGAAATTAGCGGCGGCAGTTCTCATTCCGAATTCCTCACCTGCAAGGTATACTGCATCTGCGCCGTAGTCAACGGCGGCAATAAGCCTTGTTAAGTCCCCTGCGGGACAAAGAAGCTCAGGTATTTTTTTAATCGAAGTATTCATATATCCAGTTATTTTCCTGTCTTAAACGATTTATAGTTGCAGTCTGCTCTGCATAAGTTTTATGGAAATAGAATTTCCCCTTACTGTCGGTAACAAAATAGAAGTATTCGCTGAAGCTTTCCTCTGGGTAAAGAACAGCCTCAATAGCCTTCTTGCCTGGGGAGCAAAGTGGTCCGGGGGGAAGTCCCTCTATCTTATAGGTATCATATCTTCCGTCATCCTTTTCGAAGGCATTACCGTAATAGCAGGTTGGCGAAGAGCCGAGAGTCGAGCCGCTGTTTATTCGGTTATAGAATACAGCGGCAACCTTGGGCATACTCGCAGTATCAAGTCCTGATTCCATCTGAACAATGGATGCGAGAGTAAGTACCTCATTTATGCTCATATTCTTTTCCTTTGCACGGCTTAGCATATCCTCACTGAAGGTGTTCTCCATGTGAGAGAGCATTTTCTCTACAGCAAGGGCGGCACATTCCTTTGAATCGTAAAAATAAAACTCATAGGTATCGGGAAAAAGATAGCCCTCATAGGTATGATAGGTCTTTTGAGAATCAGCAGAGCTTACAATTTTTCCGTTTGGCACTACCTTTTCCAAAGCCTCTAAGAAATCTGCTTTAGTGCATACCCCTGCCCTTTCAAGCAGTGTGGCAATACCCGGTACAGTTACATCCTGTCCGTTAACATCCTTTGTGTAATCTGAAATTGAAGTACCCTCAGGAATGGTAACCTTTACACTTTCGGCAACTGCACCCTCGGTCATAAGCTTTTGTGCTATTTCCTCGTATGAGCTTCCCGCCTTTATATCGTAAACTCCATATTTAAAGGAAGAATCATAGCCTTTAAGACGGCTGAAAATCCTGAAGTAGAAAGAGCCTTTAATAACTCCACCGTCCTCAAGTATTTCTGCTACCTGTGCTGCAGGTGTTCCCTTTTCAATGGTTACATTTTTATCGGTTTTAAGAAAAACACCGTTCATATCACAAAGAATAAAGGTAGAAAAACCTATTATAACCGCAAGTACTGCCGAAGCTATGCCGATAATAATATAAAGAGCCTTACGGTTCTTTTTTTGTGGCGCAGAGGTTTGCGTATCTGCTTCTTCTACGATTTCAAAAGCTTCGGTTATTTCCTCAGCCGCATTATTTATTTCCTTTTTCTCATCCATTTCAGTCACCGCACATCATCATCGATGCTTTCAGTTCATCTGTATTTTTTCCTGTTATCCTTTCAGCCAATGCAAACCCGAAACGGTAAGCCGCCCCCGGTCCCCAGGCAGTAATAACAGTAGCTTTACCCTCGCTTATAACAAGAGGTTCTTTTTTGTATATTCCCTTTATATTTTCTTCAAAACCTGGGTAGCAGGTAAATTCCCTGCCTTCTAATATACCCAGACCTCCAAGCACCGAGGGAGCCGCACACAAGGCAGAAATAATCTTACCATTATCAAAACAGTCTTTAATTAAAGAGCACAGAGGCTCACTTTTGCCCAAATTAACAGTTCCGGGCATACCTCCAGGAAGTAAGACAGCCTCTATATCGGCAAAATTGCACTCATTAAAGGTTTTGTCGGCAGTAACAGTAATACCGTGACTGCCTGTAACATTTTTTCCTGTTACACCTACAGTAGTAACAGGAATATTCATACGCCTTAAAATATCAACAGGGGCAACAGCTTCCATTTCCTCAAAGCCCTCTGCCAAAAACACATATATCATATTTTCCCTCACAAAACCATTAGTACTTCATTTAATACCTGCTCGGCTATATCCTCAATAGCTCTTGCCTCGCCGTTTTTCGCACAGCTTATTCTATTCCAGCCCGAATAATCGGCAGTAAAGAGAGCTGACTTTCTGCAATGCTCAAGATAATCGGTATCTCTTTCGTGAATATCCTTTTTATTCTCATCTCCCTTATATCTGCCACTCATAAGCTTTTGCGAAACCTCAATAGGCATATCAAGAAAAATGACCTTATCAGGCTTTGGTATGCCCATTTTGTTATACTCAAAATCATAAAGCCAGTCAAGGAAGGCTTCCCACTTATCCGCGCTAAGCTTTGAATTCTGATGAACGGCATTTGAGGTAACATATCTTCCTGCAATTATAGTGCCGCCGTTATTATAATATTCTCCCCAATATTTTTTAAATGAGGCATAACGGTCTACTGCATAAAAGGTGGAAGCTGCATAAGCGTTAACGTCCTCTGGCTTTTGCCCGAACTCACCGCCCAGATACATTTTTACAAGGGTGCTGGAAGGGTGTTCATAATCGGGAAAAGAAACCATTCTGCAGTCAATTCCCTTATCCATAAGGCTTTTATACAGAAGCTCAAGCTGTGTTGACTTGCCGCTTCCGTCCAGCCCCTCAATAACAATAAGCTTTCCCATTATATATCACCGTTTTTGATTTTCTCTGTAATTTCCTTCATTTCCTTTGCTTTGCCACAGCTCATTTTACCCTCAGGACAGGGACCAGATACACAGGGAGGTCCTGCCTTTTTAAACAGCTGAGGAGCAACACCGTAAACAAGAGAAAGCATCTGATTTGCTACATCTCTTATTTCCCACTGTGCACGGCTGCAGCAACGGTGATGGAAGAAGTTCATCAGTGAACGGGTATTCATAGTAACTATCATTTTTGTTTCACAGGCATTGGGAAGAACAAAACGGGCATCCTCAATAGCCTTTTTTTCCGCCATTCTGTTTGCCGCCTTTTCCTCCATACCTTGTGAGAGCATATCCTTTAAATGCTTTTCCTTTAATACAGCGGTAATTTTATCGTAATCCTCTTGGTCGCGCTTCATAGCCTCACGGAAAATTTCAAGAGCCTCAGGGCAGTTTTCTATTTCGGGAGGCAGTACATATCCGAACTGCTTCTCGGTAACATAACGCTGACTCTGTACTGAAAAGGAAGCAATACGATGTCTTGTTATCTGAGCAAGTAAAGCTCTGGACACACCCTCAATACCGAAAGTAAAATAAGCGTGTTCGGTTGGGCTTTCGTGACCAAGGGAGCTGAGCATATCAACAAACTCTGCCGCCTTTTGTTCGTCAAGTCCTTCTCTTACAGTATCAATACTTGCAGGACTATAGCAAAGCTTTGCCGCACTTGCTATGGTTATTTCAGGGTCTGGAGTATAGGTCAAAAGAGTCACTTTAGGCATATAAATAACCTCCGAATTATTTAATAAAAATACATCTTTGTTCATTATACCAAAACAAATCAACATATTCAATTAATTTTTTACATAAATCTGTCGAAAAAATGCTTTATTATTTCCCTAATATATGATATTATATATATAAGGATTTTTGGGAGGAATAAAATTATGGCAAGTATTGATTTAAAACACACACCCTACGGAGATTTGGCAATCGTTAGTATGCGCGGCTGTGAGGATATTGCAGCAAAGGTAGACTACTATCTTATGCAGTGGCGCGACACACCCGCTGAACACAGCTTCGTTGTTAAGGCTAACTGTCCCCGTTTTGGAACAGGAGAGGCAAAAGGGGTATTAAACCACACTGCCCGTGGTCTTGACGCTTACATTATCTGCGACTGCTTTAATCACGGTGTCACATATAAAATGTACGGCAAAGAGGTTCCAATGAGTCCTGATGATCATTTTCAGGATTTAAAGAGAGTTATCGCTGCTTTCGGCGGTAAGGCAAGAAGAATCACCGTTATTATGCCTATGCTTTATGAAGGCAGACAGCACAGAAGAAGCGCAAGAGAATCTATGGACTGCGCTCTTGCTTTACAGGAGCTTGTTAATATGGGTGTAAAGAACATCATTACCTTCGATGCTCACGACCCCAGAGTAAACAACGCTATTCCTCTCGATGGCTTTGATAATGTACAAGCTACCTATCAGATGATAAAGGCTCTTCTTAAAAATGTTCCCGATGTAAAGCTTGACAAAGACCACACAATGATAGTTTCCCCTGATGAAGGCGGTATGGGAAGATGCATCTATTATTCTTCCGTTTTAGGTCTGCCTCTCGGTATGTTCTATAAGAGAAGAAATTATTCCGTTATTGTAAACGGTAAAAACCCCATTGAAGCACACGAATTTTTAGGCAACGATGTTAAGGGCAAAGACCTTATTATTGTTGACGATATGATTTCTTCAGGCGAGTCTATGCTGGACGTTTCTGCCCGTCTTAAGAAGGAAGGCGCAAAGAGAGTATTTATCTTCTCCACCTTCGGTCTTTTCGTTGACGGTTATGATAAGTTTGATGAGTACTATAAAAACGGTATGATAGACAAAATCTTCACTACCAACCTTATTTATAATGAGCCTGAGCTTCTTACAAAAGAGTGGTACTGTAACGTTAATATGGCAAAATATATTGCTCTTCTCGTTGATACCCTTAACCTTGATAACTCTATCAGCGAGCTACTTAACCCAATTGACCGCATTAAGAATATTGTTAAAAAGTATAATGAAAACGGAAAAATCTAAGTAAGCGTTATATAACAAAAAAATCAGTTACATTCTCAGTGTGACTGATTTTTTATATTATTCTGAACACCTGATAGGCAGTAGCAACAAGATTTTTATATGCATTTTCCTTTTTCAACGCTTCTTCAAGGGTAACAACGCCTCGCAAAATAGGAAAGAAAGCATCAATACCCTCGGTGTTGAGTATTTCGGCACCATCACCTACACAACCTGAAAAAGCTATAACCTTTTTACCGTATCTCTTAGCAAGTTTTGCCACACCTATTGGTGCTTTTCCCATAGCAGTCTGACTGTCCAGTCTGCCCTCACCCGTTATAACAAGGTCGGCAGCTTTGATTTTTTCCTCAAGCCCTGTCTCATTTAGTATCAGCTCAACACCTGAGCTAAGATAAGCATTCATAAAGGAAAGAAACGCAAAGCCCAGTCCTCAGCATGCTTTTCCATAGCCTTTGCACAGGCAGCAAAAGCAGCTTCCTTATTGCCTGGGAAGCTTAACTGACTTGTTCCCATAAGACCAATTTTGATTTTTTCCATAAAAACACCTCCATTTTATCGCAATTCATCATTTTATGATATAATTGTTTATATATTTATCGGCGAGCAGGAATACCCGCCGATTTTTTACTTTTCAAAATAAAGCTGTTCTATCATATAATCAGCCGCAAAAAGAGCCGCCCCCACTGCAGCAGCAGTATAATCAAGTTTTGAAATTTCAATTTTCGGTATAATTTCATCTTCTTCCATCAGCTCTGAAATTAACCCTTCAAGAGAATCAATAATAAGGTCTTCTACCTTATTCAATTCACCGAAAATAACAATTTTATCAGGATTATATAAGGCACATACATTTGAAAGGGCGAAAGCTAAAGCAGTGATAACTTCATTAAAAATCCCCAAGGCATGCTTATTGCCATTTCTCGCTAACTCGCCCAAAGCCTCAAAGGATACCTTATCCCCTGCAGCTTTATAGTAAGCCTTTGTTAAATTTTCCATACCTCCCAATATTTCAGTTAAGCTGTTATAACCGTCTTCGTTTTTAGAAGGTACAAGCATTTTCCTGATTTCACAGGTTCTGCCGTTATTCCCTTTATAAATCTTACCATCGAGAATAGCTGCTATTCCAAGTCCATGCTCAAAACGGATTTCCACTGCATTATTAATATCGTCGTCAGCCAATGCACCGTAAAATCTTTCTGCGTAAATAACGCAGTCGGGGTCGTGGAGCATTACCGTTTTTACATTAAACTTTTCTTCAAGCAATTGACAAACAGGAACATTTTCCCATTTATCAATTGATGAAAGATTCACAGATATTCCGTTGACGGTATCAACATCACCCTGCATAGCAACAGCAATATAGGAAACATTTTTTCCGTTGCAAAATTCTACCGCTTCACCTACTATTTTAAAAAGCAGTTTCTGAGCAAGCTCACGGGTACGGCAAGCTTTAGTATAAGGTATATCCACCTTAAATTCCTTAACGATTCTTCCCCTTAAATCACATACCAGAGCAAAAACCCAAGCACTGCTGAAATCGACTCCTATGATAAAATTATTATCAATATTAATATCATACTCGTCAGGCTTTCTTCCTATTCCCGTATCCTGCTTACCTGCAGATACAATATAACCACTGTCACAAAGCAAGGTTATAATTGAGGAAATATTACCCCAACTAAAACCTGTAATCTTCTGTAATTCCCTTTTTGAGACAGGACCGCTTTTTTTGATTTCAGTAAGGACCTTTTTCAGACTCTCCTGCCTTAACTGTGTATTACCCTTCATAATTACTGCAGAGCCACTCTGCTGCCTCCAACAAATTATTTGCTACAAAAGAAGGACTAAACTCCTTCCATTTTTCTCTGTCCTCGCCAAGAGCCGCCTTTCCCCAACCTGTAAGCACAAGAATAAGGCGACAGCCCATTCGCCCTCCTGCCAGCATATCACTCCATCTATCCCCGATAACAAAGCATTCCTTCATATCAAGACCGTATTTTTCCTTAGCTTTCTCCAGAAGAGCTGTTTTAGGCTTTCTGCAAGTACAGTTATCCTTGTCTTCGTGAGGACAAATAAAATAATCTTTTAGTCCCGTAGTTTTAAATTCCGAAGCGAAATCATATCCGCCGTCGTCACCTCTGGCAATGCAGGACTGATTAGTGAAAGCAACGGGATAGAATCCCTTTTTATTAAGTAGTTCAATAGCATCGACAGTACCGTCATAGTGTTGGTAATCCTGTGGATACTTTATTCTCGCTTCTCCACCCATTGTTCCGTCGCGATCAATGAATACCACCTTCACTGCGTTCACCTACCATATTGCTTTAATTATATCAAATTACACCATTTTGTCAATGAAGTAATTTTAAAAAAATATTGTTTTTCTTAAAATATAATGTATAATTCATATATACTTTTTTGGAGATGAAGTATTATGAAATTAAAAACAAATTCACTAAACAATCTTTCTGAATATAACAGTGAGGTATTTATGCAGCCTATATGGAGTGGTAATACCGTTTACCACGAAGCTGTAATGTTTGCTGACACTGCAGACGGCTATGTTCAGAAGTTCAAAAAGCTTCTTTATCCTATTGATGAAATTATTTGTGTCAGAAATAATAACCTTTATTTGTACGAAAAATTGGCTTCAGGCAAGGATGTAAATTTTCTGGTGTACGGTGCTTCAACAGCAACAGGCTGCAGTTCAACAGGAGCTAATGCGAATTATGAGCTTTTCGGGAAGGTTGCCGACCCTCAAGGCAACTACACTGTAACGAAAAAGGCGATGGATACGGCATTAATGCACCCACATTTTTCGAACAAGCCGTAAATCATATTGTCAAAAAATTCGGAAACAATAACGAAATAAACTACTATAATATTTCCTTTGAGGGTATGGTGGAAACCTTTAAAAAGCTTTATCCTGAAGCTCTAATTGTTCTTGTATCGGGTAGCCAAAGCATTCAAACTCGAATCAGATTTTGAAACAAGTATTTTTTGCTGTGGCTTTGTTAAAATACTCGTAAATCCGTCAGG
>JBGUVH010000135.1:0-5486 GCA_045134215.1 Acutalibacteraceae bacterium | reverse complement strand
GCGTGCATTTCCCCTGCGGCTTGATGATATACAACACTTCGTGTTGATGATATCCAATTCCTACGGAATTGATGATATACAAGGCTTCGCCTTGATTAATAATTCCCTACTCCCTAAAAAAGCACCCTTTCGGGTGCTTTTTTATACTATCACCATCATTGAGCCGTCTTTATAAACAGCTATATAATCGTAGTGCTTATACTCTCCGTTCTGCTCCTTGCTTATCTTTCTTGAGAACAGATAACAAGGATTGCCTTCGTGGGTTGAGTCCTTTACATACTCGTATCTCGCATAGCAATTAAGCTCAGACACATAATCGCCAAAAACCATTGTTATATTCTTCATAGCGGTGGAATAACCGATTTCCGACTGTGCATAGGGAATGCCCTCTTCAACCTCGGAATACTGTGATTCTATTCCTGCATCAATATCGGGACCTTCATCAAAATCGGCAGGATTAACCTTTTTTGAACAGGCGCAAAGTGTAAATATAACCGCAAATACACAAAGTAAAGCAATAACTTTTTTCATAGGAAGGCTCCTTTTTCTCTTTGTAATATATATACCATACAGCAGAGAAAATTTCAAGACAAGAAAATTACACATAAGTAATTGTTTTTTTATTTAATCTATGATACAATAGATTAATAATATCTTGAGGAGGGGAAATATGGCAGGTAAGCTTTATCTTGTGGGAACGCCTATAGGCAATCTCCGTGACCTTTCTCCTCGGGCTGCCGACACTCTGTGCGAGGTTGATTTCATTGCGGCGGAGGATACAAGAGTCACCGTAAAGCTGCTTAACCATCTTGGCATCAAAAAGCCTATGCTTTCTTATTATGAGCATAATAAAAGAGAGCGAGGCGGCGAAATTATAGAGCGTATTTTATCGGGACAGTCCTGCGCACTTGTTACCGATGCAGGTATGCCTGCTATTTCCGACCCAGGCGAAGATATGGTAAGACTCGCCCACTTAAGCGGCATTTCGGTTGAATCGGTACCAGGCCCCAGCGCTGTGGTTACGGCTCTTGCTATGTCGGGTATGCCTTCGGGAAGATTTACCTTTGAGGGCTTTCTTACTATGAACAAGCCCGGAAGACGCGCCCACTTAAGTGAAATAAAAAACGAAAAACGGACTATGATTTTTTATGAAGCTCCCCATAAGCTTCTTGCAACTCTTAAGGATATGCTAAGCGTTTTGGGCGACAGAGAAATTGCCCTTGTCCGTGAGCTTACAAAAATTCACGAAGAGGTTATACGCACCACCTTGAGCGAAGCTATTGAAAAATACTCTCTTTCTGCTCCTAAGGGTGAGTTTGTGCTTATAGTAAGCGGCGCAAAAGAGGAAGCCGCCGTTTACTCCTTACAGGAGGCAGTTGATTTAGCAAAGCAGTTTTGTGAAAAAGGGGAAGCTGCTTCCACTGCCGCTAAAATGGCAGCAGAAATTACAGGTCTTAAAAAAGGCGATATTTATAAAGGGATGAATTAAATGAGCGATAACAGAGAAGAAATAAATCTTAATACTTATTATTCAGGTTCAGGCAAAAAGAAGTATAAGAAAAGAAAGAAGCCTTCAAAATTTGTTAAATGGTGGAAAAGCCTTGAAAAATGGAAGAAAATCACCTATAGCATTATTGCAGGTGTTCTTGCTTTACTTATTGTTGTAGGCAGTGTTGCCGCAATTTACGTAAATGTTGTTCTCGCCAGACTTGGCAGTGACGACGACTTCTCAAAGCTTAACAGCAGTGACCTTGGTATTGAAAACGTTATTGACGAGAATATATTTAATATAGCTTTATTCGGTATAGACTCACGAAAAAAGGGGAGCTTTGAAGGACTAAGCGACTCAATTATGATACTCAGTATCAACAAAACCGATAATACCGTAAAGCTTGTATCCATAATGCGTGACAGTCTTGTTCCAATTGAAAATAAGGGTAAAATAAGCAACAACAAAATAAACTCCGCCTATAGTCTTGGCGGTCCTACCCTTGCTGTTAAAACCCTTAACTCTGTTTTCGGTCTTGACATTTCTGCCTATGCTACCGTTAACTTCTACGGTATGGCGGATATTATTGATGCTGTGGGCGGAATAGAAATTGATGTAACACAGTCCGAGATAAATGATAACAACTACGGTCTTAATGTTTATATTGCCGAGCAGTACCGCGCTGTAGGAAAAGACCCCTCGCCGTATTATATTGCAACTGCAGGTACACAGAAGGTAAACGGTATGCAGGCTGTTGCTTATGCAAGACTTCGCCGTCCAAAAAATGCCTACGGAAATGTGAATGACTTCGGCAGAACCGAGCGTCAGCGAGTGGTGCTTAAAAAAATAATGGATAAGGCTCTGGCTATGGATATTACTACCTATCCTTCCCTTGTTAAAAAGCTTACTCCTTATGTAAAAACCTCACTTAGCAATTCTCAGATGCTGTCTTTAGCTGCTCAGCTTGCTAAGAAGCCTACCTTGATTCAGTCCCGTGTTCCGCATGATGAATACATTATCAATGCCGATTACCGCGGTACAGGTGCTTCTTCTGTTTATTATAACTATAAATATGCCGGAAAGGTGCTTAGAGCCTTTATATACGATAATATCACCCCTGAGGATTATATGAGTGCAAACGGTGTTGACAAAACAGGTTGGCATACAGGCTCTTCTTCGGGCAGAGGTGATAAAAACAGCTCTGTTTCAGGCGGAAGCGGAGATGAGCCTGACGAAAACACAGGCGGCGGTGATGAAATCGGTAATGAAAACGGTAATGAGGACGGTAACGAAGGCGGTAGTCAAGGCAACGAAAACAACGGAAACGAGAACAACTCAGACGAAAACTCAAATGTAAACAATTCTTCCTCTGATGTTTCAAACTCTACCTCGGGAAATGGCAAGGAGAATGAGAACGAAAACGAGGAAACACCCAAGCCACCCGAGCAAAATAATAACCAGACCACAGAATAATACGCAAAATAAAAAACGGGGCTATCCCCGTTTTTTGTTCTCTACTCAACTGTCTTTGCGCCGATACTGTCGAGATAATTCTTTACGCCGTCGTAATTCTCACAGATTACAACAATAAGAATGTCCTCATATTCATAATAAAGACGCTGTTGTATTCTGGCAAGAGTACTGTTTCCCAGAACACTGAAGGAAGCAGATGCCGCCTTGACTGTGGCATTTATTCCCTCGGTAATAACAGTTTTATCGGTATCCTCTTTAAGCTGAAGCACTGCGACCATCAGGAAATTTTGTTCGTTCTTGCTCAGCTTAATGGCACATTCTTCAAGAAGATTTCCATCAAAATTAAATCGGTTTTCAATATCTGCCTTACTTATCTCGTATGCCTCCTGTCCTGAAAAGCAAAGCTCAGAAAGAGAGGTACTTATTTCCTCCACAGTAAGCTTTGGTTCTCCCTTACAGGAAGTAAGGCAGAGTATAAGTATAAGCAGTAATAAAACCGCCCTTATTAATCCTTTTACTTTCATTCTATCCGCTCCTATTAAAGTTTGGATAGGCTTATTTTATCACAACATTTGTCGAAAGTAAACAAAATTTTGCGTTTTTATGTCATATTATTTTTCAAAAATCAAAGCTTTTGGTTTACATAATATTTGTCAATAATTATGCAAATGCACTGAGTTTTTAAAGTTATACACCGAGTTTTGAACAATTTTACACCGTTTTGGCTGTATTTTCCGTTGTTTTGAAATTAAATTGTAAATAACCTTGTTCATAACTTTAATAACTTTTCAGGTTCCCAAGTTTACATAACTCTATTTTTTAAAAAAGTTTACATCACAGCATTATATAAAGCAAGGCATAAAGAAGCTTTTCGTCACACTTTTCCTTGCTTAACAGTAAAAAAACACAGATAATAAGAATTCGGTCAGGGTCGCTTTTCAGCGCATCGAAACGGAACATTCTGAGTAGGTCCATAGGGCTTTTTTGCTCCTTCTCGGGTGCTGTCTGCGGTCTGTCCAGTCCCGCTTTTTTCCTGTATGCCTCGTTCATTCTGCGAACTCTGTTTTCTGCCTCCTGCTTCTGCCGCTGAAAATCTGTCATAATATCCCCCCAAGAATTCCGCTGTCCTTAAGAAGCGGCATAAGTTCAAGAAGCTTCAGAATTTTAACGGCAGAGTCAACCCTTTTTTGCCTTGGTTCACTCAGGTGCGGCCTTAGCGCCAGTAAAAGCCTTTCGTTTTCACTTTCTCTGCCGCTTTTCAGCTTACCTATTACCGACATAAGCGAGGCTATGTCAATACCATCGGTATCAACAGGTGTGGGAAGAGACGGCTTTGCACCTTCCCCCAGTATATTTTCTGCCATTTCCTTAAGGCTTTCAAGGCTTTTGGGGTCGGAAAGAATACTGTTAAGCTTTTCACTCAGGTCTTCCATTGTTAAGTCTCTCCATTATTTCCTTTGCCTTGTCACTGCTTAGTATTTTGCTCAGCGCTTCTTTATCCGACAGCAAGGCGCTTATTTTTGCGCTGTCAGCGGGAGAAAGCTTTGAAAGCAAATTTTTACCACCGTTCTGCTGCGCTTCTTTTATCATTTTATTAATATCATAATTCACAGTTATCACCCCTTACATACTATGAAAAAGGAAGGTTTGTTATGAGAATTTTAGTTATCTCCGATTCCCACCGCAATATTCACGCTTTAAATACCGTTATTTCCCGACACCCCGATATTAAGCATATCTTTTTTCTGGGGGACAATGCCGATGATATAGACGGTATACGGGACAGCTTTAAAGACCGCATTTTCCATGTTGTATCAGGGAACTGCGACTTTGCATCAACATATAAAAGCGCCGCTATTGAAGCTGTGGAAAACACAAGAATTTTCTACTGTCACGGACACAGGCAAAATGTAAAATACACACTGGAAGTTCTTAAAAACACCGCAAGGGAAAACAACTGCACTCTGGTGCTTTTCGGTCATACACACAAAAGTGTTTGCTGTTATGATGACGGCGTTTATCTTGTAAATCCAGGCTCCTGCTCATCTTCAAGAGAAGGCCCAAACTCCTACGCAGTAATTGATATAACGCAAAAGGGTATTATGCCTTCAATTCTGCCTGTTAAAAGAAATAATATATAGCAAAAAAACAGCAAGTTCCCACTGTGACGGAATTTGCTGTTTTTTGTTGACAAGGTAGTATAGCAATATTATAACATATTTAATATTAATATAATGGGGGAGCATTTATGCCTGTTTACACCTTCAGCAGCGAAAAAACAAGTGATGTTAAGGAATATATTCCTGCAAACAATATACCCTGTGAGGATGCCGTTGGCATTCAGGTGAGCCGCGACCAAAGGAAATCGCTAACGCTCTTGCCTCTCTGTTAGGGTAGAGCGGATAATCCGAACTCCGTTTTGAAAAGGCGGATTTTCGCTCATACTTTGTTGAAATACTCGTTAATCAGCCAGGATTAACTGCGTTTTGCGCCTCGTCTGAACAAAAATCCGCTCTTTTTAAAA
>JBGUVH010000134.1:0-8025 GCA_045134215.1 Acutalibacteraceae bacterium | reverse complement strand
TTTTAAAAAGAGCGGATTTTTGTTCAGACGAGGCGCAAAACGCAGTTAATCCTGGCTGATTAACGAGTATTTCAACAAAGTATGAGCTAAAATCCGCCTTTTCAAAACGGAGTTCGGATTATCCGCTCTACCCTACTCAGCAGCATTTTTTAATTTTTTTGTATCCAATACAATCACCTCTCTTTTATCGATATAACACACTAATACTTTTTTTGCAATATTATTTATTATGTGTTATAATATTCTTATAATCTTTTCAAAAGAGATGTTTATAATGAAAGACAGAAACCAAAAATTTATAGAGATGACAAACAGCAAACCCGAAACGCTCATTGTAAAAATGGCAATCCCAACGGTAATAAGTATGCTTGTTACCGCATTTTATAATATGGCAGACACCTACTTTGTCAGCAAAATAGAAAGTGTTAGTGCTACCGCCGCTGTCGGCGTTGTGTTCTCTCTTATGGCTCTTATTCAGTCGGTTGGCTTCTTTTTCGGGCAAGGCTCGGGCAACTACATTTCCAGAGCTCTTGGAAAACAGAACACTGCCGAAGCCGAAGCTATGTCTTCAACAGGTTTTTTCTATTCCTTTTTTGCAGGAATTCTGATTACTGTCTTAGGGCTTATTTTTGTTGAGCCCTTGGCTCTTGTTCTCGGCTCCACAAAAACCATTCTCTCTTATGCTACCGAGTATCTCAGATACATACTTCTGGGCGCACCCTTTATTATTTCATCCTTTGTAATCAATAATCAGCTTCGTTTTCAGGGTAATGCTGTCTACGCTATGATAGGACTTGTTTCGGGAGGAATTATAAACATTATACTTGACCCTATCTTTATTTTTACTCTCGGTCTTGAAACCGCAGGCGCGGCTATTGCAACGGTAATAAGTCAGATTTTTTCCTTTATACTTCTTCTTATAGGCACAACAAAGGGAAATAATATCCGCATAAGATTTTCCCGTTTTTCTTTCAGCTTCTTTTATTTGAAAGAAATCTCAAAATGCGGTCTTCCCTCTCTCTGCCGACAGGCTATAGCCAGTATTGCCTCAATAATACTTAATAATGTGGCAGGTGGCTACGGTGATTTCTCAATAGCCGCTATATCCATTGTCAACCGAATTACAATGTTTGCAAACTCCGCTGTTATAGGCTTTGGTCAGGGCTTTCAGCCCTTCTGCGGCTTTAACTTCGGCGCAGGTCTTTATGCAAGGGTTAAAAAAGGCTTTGTATTTTGCCTTAAGGTCAGCGCTGTTTTTCTTCTCGCTGTATCGGTGCTGGGCTTTATATTTGCGCCACAGCTTATCCACCTTTTCAGACGTGACCCACAGGTACTGAGCTTCGGTACAACTGTGCTTCGTTTTCAGTGTATTTCCTTCCCGTTTTTCAGTGTTATAGTTATGGGAAATATGATTACACAAAATTTAGGTATGGTAGGACGCGCCACCTTTCTTGCAACAGCGCGTCAGGGAATCTTCTTTATTCCGCTGGTTATAGCTCTTCCGCTGTTTTTCGGCATAGAAGGGCTGAGTCTTGTACAGATGGTAGCCGACCTTCTTACTGCAATATGCGCCATTCCAATGGCTATATATGTTATAAAATTTTTAAATAATAAAGAAAAACAAAAGGAGAATAATTTATGAAAATAACGGTTATAGGCCCTGGCAGATGGGGTTCTCTTATTACATGGTACCTTGATACACTTCATCATAAGGTGACCCTCTACGGTATGGAAAGCGCTCCTCAGATGCAAGAGTTTCTTAAAACAAGAAGCAATAATCTTTTAACACTGCCCGAAAGCATAACCCTGTCTACAGAGCTTTCCTCTGTTAATGATGCAGAAGTAATTATTATTTCTATACCGTCACAGGCACTACAGGGACTCTTTGACGAACTGAAAGCGCTTAACATTAAAAATAAAATTTTCGTTCTTTGTATGAAGGGAATTGAAATTTCCACAGGCAGAAGGCTAAGCCAGATAGCAAAGGATAATCTTGACCCCTCAAACAAGGTGGCGGTATGGATAGGCCCAGGTCACGTTCAGGAATTTTATAACGGAATACCTAACTGTATGGTAATTGACAGTGAGTGCGAAGAAGTCAAAAAGCTTCTTGTAGAAGAATTTTCAAGCAGTCTTATCCGTTTTTATTACGGTACCGACCTTATAGGAAACGAAATCGGTGCAGCAGCAAAAAATGTAATAGGAATTGCCGCTGGAATGCTTGACGGACTCGGTCTTTCCTCTCTTAAAGGTGCCTTGATGGCCAGAGGAACAAGAGAGATTGCAAGGCTTATAAAGGCTGAGGGCGGTAATGAAATGAGTGCTTACGGACTTTGCCATCTTGGTGACTATGAGGCAACAGTATTTTCAAAGTACAGTCATAACCGACAGTTCGGCGAAAGCTTTGTTAAAAAAGAAAAGTTCGAAAGTCTTGCCGAAGGCTACTATACCGTCAAGGCTCTTATTAATATGGGCGAGAAGGATAATGTGGATTTACCAATCTGTCAGACGGTTAATTCTATTTTATATGACGGAAAAGACCCTATAACAGCCCTTGATGAGTTGTTCTCACGAAAGCTTACAAATGAATTCTAAAAGCAAAAGCTTGAGTTTACTTTTGTAAACTCAAGCTTTTTTATTTATCTAATATTTTTTCTATTTCTCTAAAATCCTGAGCAATATAATCAGGCTGAGCCTCATTAAGCTCTTCTCTGCTTCCGTAGCCGTAAAGCACACCAATAGAGTCGATTCCATTCTGCTTTGCACCTATAATATCGTGGCTTCTGTCACCTATCATAACACAGTATTTTTTATCGAGAGCACCGATTTTTTCAAGAGCTACCCTTATAATATCTCCCTTATTTATAAGAGAACCGTCCATAGTAGAGCCTACGACAACATCAAAATATTTCAGTATATCAAAATGCTCGAGTATTCTAAGGGCAAAGGCTTCAGGCTTAGAGGTAGCAAGGATAATTTTCTTACCCTTTTCCTTAAGCTTTTTAAGAAGCTTCACCGTACCATCATAAAGAGCGTTTTCAAACATACCTTTGTCGCGGAAATATTCCCGATATCTGTCTACTGCCTCTATTGCTTTTTCTTTTGAAAAGCCGTAATATTTTTCAAAAGACTGAAAAAGCGGAGGTCCTATGAAGCGTTTAAGCTCTGATTTATCAACCACTTCTATTCCATAGCTATTAAGAGAATACACAACTGAATTTGTTATTCCTTCAAATGGGTCGGTAAGGGTTCCGTCAAGGTCGAAAAATATAAATTCATAGTTCTTACAGCACATATAAAATAATCCCCACAAATTGAGCCACACTGGCTAAATCAACAAATATATGAAAAACCGAGTGTATATATTTTTTCTTAACACCTATTCTGTAAAGCACCGCGCCGATTGTATACAAAATTCCGCCTATAAGCATCCACATAAGTCCGCCCTTGCCTATACTGTCAACGGTCTGCTTTAGTGGAATAATTATGCACCAGCCCATACAGAGATAGCAAATCATAGCAAATTTTTCATATTTCTTTATATCAATGGCGGTAAGGGTGATTCCGAGAGCCGCCAGTGACCATACCACACCGAAAACTATCCAGGCGATTACAGGATATTTCTCCCTCATACAGCCGATAGTAATAGGGGTATATGTACCTGCTATCATAAAATATATTGTACAGTGGTCAAGCACCTGTAGCACCTTTTTGCCCGTTGATGCCCTTAGTCCATGATAAACGCTGGACATTGTAAACAGTGTAACGGTGGAAAAACCGTAAACCGCACCCGAAACAATTGCCCAAGGGTTTCCCTTAAATGCGCCTATAAGCACTGCAATAACAAGGTATATTACACCCAGTCCGCCCCCCACAATGTGAGTGACCATATTAAAAATTTCTTCTCCCTTTGTGTAATCGGGCAAAAGTCTGTCTTTTAGCTTTGTTCTTTTCATTTATACAAGTCCAAACTGCGTAAACTGCCAATTCATACCGTCCTCAGTTGACTGCATAACAAAGGATACGGTTTTTGTGTTATATTTACTTACATCCTCAGGTGCAGTCGTAAAATGAGGTACTGAAGTATCAATTTCTTCAAGGCTTTTATAATAGTAGCCTGTGCAGTCGAAGAAAATACGTTTTGTCGTCTGTTTAGTAAGGGTAAAGGAGCAACCTGCATAGGTGGGGTCCTGTGCAACAACACCAACAACAGCGTAAAGATGGCCGTTATGGTCAACAAAACGGGAAGGGTCATAGAAGGTCTTCTGACACTCATCTGTGAAAAACGCATCAAGATAAGCTTCAAGCTCGGCAACAGAGTCAAATCTTTTATCATTTACTCGCCAGTAATAACCAACAGAACCGTCCTTTACGATTTCATAAACACCCAAATCCTCATCATAAGAAAAGGTGCTGTTAAGAATATCTCTGTATATTTCAAAGGCATATTTATACATTTCGTTTATATCGGGGAAATAAATACCGCCCGACTGAACAAGCTGCATACCAGTGTCCAGCTTATCCTCATTACTTTCAGGCTGAGCAGAAGCGTCGACCGAAGAGGTTTCTTCCTGCAATGAGTCTTCATTTTCACTGTCACCGCCCTCTGCTTCACTGCTATCTGTTCCATCAGAAGAAGCAATATCGAACAGAACCTCTTCATTTTCAAGAAGCTCATCTTCCTTACAGCCTGCAAAGGAAAAAATTAGTGCAAATATAAAGAAAAACGTAATAAGTTTTTTCATAATCAAAATCCTTTATAATTTATTACCAAAACAGTATAACATATAATTTTCAATATTTCAATTACCATATTATGAATAAAAGAAGGGTTTTCACCCTTCTTTTAAATCAAAAATTAATTAAAGCAATAAACATTATTACTATAGACAGGCGCTATAAATCCTGTGCTTTTATACTCACCGAGTCGGTCTATTTCTGTTTGTGACACATAATTATACTTATGAGTTTCAAGTGGTATCTTTCCAAATAACGCTCTATATATAATATGCGCACCTATGTATCCTGCAATAGGGGTGCTATGAAAGTGCATATCATTAACGCAGAAAAATTCTTTTTCAATACCATTCTCTATAAAGCTATCGATTTCTGCCTTCCAGTCTATAAGTATTGGATATTCATATTGAGCGCAAGCGCTCTCTATTACACTTCGGTTTTCGTTGTGTGCGGGAAAAATTGCCAACTTTGTACCCGAATTTTTACACACATTCACTATCGTATTAAGCGCTTTTACATTTTCAGAGCTGTAAAAGCCACATATAAATACTGCTGAATATTTGCCGCTTTCAATTTCATTCATCATAAATGTATCAGCCGAATAGGTCTTAACCTCTGCATATCCTCTTGAATGAGCGTCAACGGTAATAGATGAGCCGCACATTTTCTGCAAAGTATCCCCTATTTCTGATGAATTTATAAAGCTGTTACCCATTATAAGAATTCGTTTTCTATTATCCTTAATACGCAGTACGCCGAGATATTTGTCCTTTGTGGTTCCTTCAAGATTAGTATAATTCATCATTTTAGAAGCGGTGCCTATACTAACCTTTTCGTATGGCATATTAATCACTAAATTTTTGTTACCATCTGTATCCTCGTATTTATATATAAATGTATGACTATAGGATACATACTTGTCTTCCTGAAACTTATTTATTGTATGCGTAACAAAAACATCAACAGCCTCTACTTCATCTTGTGACACACACTGACTGTTATTTTCAGAAACAAATTCATCACAAATCGTAATATTGCCGATTACTTCAGAATATTCCACAATATTATAGCCTTGCTCCGTCTTTTCAAAATTCCATTTTTTCGGCATATTAATTCTAAGAATTTTACTTCCCTTTTGGCCCGAAAAATATGTGAATTCAAATTTATCATATTTATCACATTCAATGCTCATATAATCCGAATTCACAGAAGAAACATCAGTATTATCCTTTTCAGACTTCCCACAAGAGCATAAAGTAAAAATTAAAAAGACAACGAGAATTAATGTTGTATATTTTTTCATATAATCACCAATTTAAGTTTATTTGTATACCTTTTGAAGGTTTTTGCCGTCTGTTTTAATTCTATACAAATAGTCTCCATCATTATCGTTTGGGAAATAAAGCCAATCCCCCGCAACATTAATAAAGAAATTGGCATGATTTTTGAAATCAAGGTCTAAAATTTTGGTTTTCTCACTTGTATCATATCTCATTTTATAAAATGCAGATACTTCTGTGTCTTGAGAATTAAAATCATGCTCTATGAAGTACACCCATCCGTTATTGGCATTTAAGAATGATTTTTGTTTATTATCCTCCTTATAACCTAAAAATCCGCTTCCGTCAGTATTGATTTTAAAATATTCATATAAATCGGTAGTGACTATTGTACTACCGTCTGCCGCCATTTCGCATCCTGTAAATTCGTTATGAACCTTTGTTTTTCCACTTGAGTCTGTACGGATTTTATATACGAAATTATCATCTCGATTTGTATAATAAATCCAATTTCCTATGATACATATATCGTTGCAGCTATCACTGCAAATCAAGGTTTTTTCTGTACCATCGGTTTTCATTTTATAAATTTTACGGTCAGTAAATCTGTTAGAGGTATAAATCCATCCATTTGCCACGTGCACAAAATAATTTATTGACGGATCAATTTTGGTCTTTTGACTGCCATCTATTCTTATTTTATATAAGCCGCCGGCACCACTTCTATCTTCATTAGTATAATAAATCCATTCGCCTACCACATTAATTCCCAAAGCTGTGTCTTTGGTTAAAATTTGTTTTTCACTTCCATCTTTTCGCATTTTATACAGGTAATGATTGTAATTACTGTTGCTGTAATATACCCAATTCCCCTGTGCAGCCACACGCCCCCACTGAGCACTGTTCGACGGAGTATTTCCTACAGTATTAGCAACACCTGCACTTACATATGCAAAAACTGTGGAATTACGCTTTATCATTTCACCTGATTTAACGTCTTGTGAAACAATAAAGCCTTCTTTAACAGAATTACTGCATTTTATATCTGTTTCAATTTTAAGACCTGCATCGAGAATGGCTTGGGTTGCAGCGGCTAAAGATTTTCCTGTTATTTTCGGCACCTCAACCACATCAGGTCCTTTGCTGACTACAATTTCAATTTCCGAACCCTTGGGTGCTTTTTTACCGGCCGCTGTCTTTTGGGAAATGACGGTACCTTTTTCGTAATCGTCGCTGAAAACCTCAGATATCTTAACTGTAAATTTAGAATTTTCAAGTGTTGATTTTGCTTCATCAACGGTTCTCTTTTCAACAACCGGTACCTCTATAGGCTCAATACCATCACTTACCTTTATTGTAATTGTACTGCCCATTCTAAGTTTTTCACCAGGAGGATCTGTTTGCCAGAAAATAATATCTTTAGGTACGGTGTCGCTATATTCTCTATCAATTTCAACTCTAAATGTGCGATTTTTTAATATTTCACTGCCTTCGTCGACGTTTTTTCCTATTACTTCCGGCACAGCTATTCTAATACTGAAAAATAAAACAGTTAAGAGTAATATTAGTGCAAATAAACTTATGCCAATTATTATTAATGTTTTTGCTGATAGTTTTTTCACAATGTATTATCCTTTACCATTAATTTACAACTAAAGTATAGCATATATTCAGATAATTTTCAATCAAATCACAATGAAAAAACAAAAAAGCAGTCACCTTAAGTGACTGCTCGGTTCACACCTTCAAAACTGAACAAAGTAGTTGCTGGAGAATCGAAATATAGGTCAAGCCCTCGGTCTATTAGTACACCCTAGCTCAGACATCACTGCCTTTAGACTTGGTGCCTATCAACCCGGTAGTCTTCCGGGGACCTTACTAACTTACGTTATGGGATATCTAATCTTGAGGCTGGCTTCATGCTTAGATGCTTTCAGCGTTTATCCAATCCGTACTTAGCTGCCCAGCTATGCCCTTGGCAGAACAACTGGTGCACCAGAGGTACGTC
>JBGUVH010000133.1:0-9228 GCA_045134215.1 Acutalibacteraceae bacterium | reverse complement strand
GTGTGAGCGTATCAAAAAGAGTCAGATGGACCTTTTAGAGCGTATTTCAGGCTTTACCAGTGAACAGGCTAAGGAGCATTTACTGTCTATGCTTGACGGTGAACTTGCTCACGAAAAAGCCGTTCGCATTATGGAAAATGAAGAGCACACTAAGGAAGAAGCCGACAAAATGGCAAGAGAAATCATCGGTCACGCTATTCAGCGCTGTGCCGCTGACCATTCTTCCGAAATGACAGTATCTGTTGTCGCTCTGCCCAATGACGAAATGAAGGGTAGAATTATCGGTAGAGAGGGAAGAAATATAAGAGCTCTCGAAACCGCCACAGGTGTCGACCTGATTATTGACGATACACCTGAAGCTATTACACTTAGCAGCTTCGACCCCGTAAGAAGAGAAATTGCAAGAATTACTCTTGAAAAGCTTATTCTTGACGGAAGAATTCATCCCGCCCGTATTGAAGAAACCGTTGCCAAGGCTACTGCCGAGGTAGAGGCTTCTATCAAGCAGGAGGGTGAACGCGCAATGATAGAGGCAGGTGTACATAACCTTCATCCCGAGCTTATCAAGCTTCTCGGTAAGCTTCAGTACCGTACCAGCTACGGACAGAATGTGCTTAATCATTCTATGGAGGTTTGCCATCTTTCAGGACTTCTCGCCGCTGAAATGGGCGCTGATGTAGCTCAGGCAAAGCGTGCAGGTCTGCTTCATGATATCGGTAAGGCTCTTGACCATGAGCAAGAGGGCTCTCATATCCAGTTGGGTGTTGAAGCTGCCAAGAAGTACAGAGAGAGCGAGGGTGTTGTTCACGCAATTCACGCTCATCACGGTGAGGTTGAAGCTAAAACCGTTATCGCTTGTATAGTACAGGCTGCTGATGCTATTTCTGCTGCCCGTCCTGGTGCAAGAAGAGAAAACATTGAGAACTATATCAAACGTCTTGAAAAGCTTGAGGAAATCGCCAATTCCTTTAGCGGTGTTGAAACATCTTTTGCTATTCAGGCAGGACGTGAAATTAGAATTGTAGTTAAGCCTGAGGTTATCGGGGATGATCAGATGGTGCTTATTGCTCACGATATTGCGGCAAGAATTGAAAAAGAGCTTGAGTACCCAGGACAGATAAAGGTAAATCTTATACGTGAAAACCGAGTTGTAGATTACGCAAAATAAAAGAATGGGCTATACGGCGAAAACTGTATAGCCCTATTTTTAGGAGATAGAATTATGAATTTTACAAAGCTTACACAGTATCTTGACAGTCTGCCTGAAAAGTACTTCATTCCGGGCGGTGACCTTATGAGGTTATCTCAGGTCAAAAATTAAGTGATTTTATGAAGGAAAACTTCTTTCAACCTCTCTGTATGTACGAAACCGATTATAAATATACCTTTGGTGATGAAGAAAGAAGATTCTGGAGGTCTACTTATAACGCCGAGAAGCACGAAACAACCTATGTAGATGCTGATACCAACTGGTTTGAGCTTGGAAAAGAGTATGAAAGCGGCGGAGCGGGTGTTATTACTACCGTTGACGATTATATAAAATTTGCTCAGATGCTTTGTGACGGTGGCGTTACTCCTGAGGGTAAAAGAATTATAGCCTTTGAGGGCATCGACCTGATGCGTAAAACTATAAACGAGTCACAGTCTGCCTTTACAATGACCGACTACAAATATGCACTCGGTGTAAGAACTCATATAAGCAACGAGAATAATTTTTCTAAGAGCGGTCTTTATGAATTCGGATGGGACGGTGCATATAGCTACTCTGTGACAGAGGAGGAAGTTGAAAGACTTTTGAGTAAAGCAGAGGCTCTTACTAAAGACGCTTTGGAGCAGTATTATGCAAGGATAATAGCCGATACAGGAGTTGATACCGATGTGGAAGAGTATCTTGCCTCGGTGGGCACCGACCTTGATGCAGTTGCAGGTGAAATGAAGGTTGGGGAAGAAATAGAGGCTATCGTAGAAAGGCTTAATGGAGAAGGATATTTTACTGCCGAGAAAAAGAGCATTTTTGCAAAGGAAATTATAGGCAGCTTTAATAGCTTTTCGGGTTTTGAGGATTACGAATTTAAAGATGACACACTTAAGGTAAACAGCCGGTTTTTGCAAAAAGAGATATTTTATAAAAAACAATAAGGAAAATCCGCAAAATGTATTTTTTGCGGATTTTTTCTTAAAAACACTTGACAAAATATGGAATAGGATGTATTATAATTAAGTAGTTAGCGAACGCTAACTAAAAATTTCACTACCGAGTTAGCATATGCTAACTATAGAAAGAGGAAAAAATGAATACACTAAAGGATGTAAAGGTGGGAAGCACCGTAAGGGTACTAAAGGTACACGGTGAAGGCGCTGTGAAGCGCAGAATTATGGATATGGGTATAACTAAAGGTACCCGTATTTATGTTCGTAAGGTTGCTCCCTTAGGCGACCCCTTTGAGCTACAGGTAAGAGGATATGAGCTTTCTCTTCGTAAAGCTGATGCCGAAATGGTAGAAGTAGGATAGAAGCGGGGGATATGAAATGAGTATAAAAATTGCACTTGCGGGAAATCCAAATAGTGGAAAAACAACATTATTTAATGCACTTACCGGCTCTAATCAGTATGTAGGTAACTGGCCGGGTGTTACTGTTGAGAAAAAAGAGGGTAAGCTCAAAAAAAATGAAGATGTAATTATTACAGACCTTCCCGGAATTTATTCTCTTTCTCCATATACTCCTGAAGAGGTAGTAGCGAGAAATTACCTTGTCGGAGAGCGTCCCGATGTTATTTTAAATATTGTAGATGGCACTAATATTGAAAGAAATCTATATCTTACAACTCAGCTTCTTGAACTGGGAATTCCTGTTGTAATAGCTATAAATATGATGGATATCGTCCGTAAAAACGGGGATAAGATAGATATTCAAAAGTTAGGCGAGAATATTCGCTGTCAGGTCATAGAAATTTCTGCTCTTAAGGGTGAGGGAATAGCTGAGGCGGCCCAAGCTGCAATAAATGCAGTGGGCAAAAAAATGCTTCCCGAACATATTTTTTCAGGTGATGTGGAACACGCTATTGCTCATATTGAGGAAGCTGCTATACATAATATGGAAGACATAAAGCAGAGATGGTATGCAATTAAAATATTTGAGCGTGATGCTATGGTGAGGGAGGAATTAAAGCTTAACAAAGCTACTTTGTCCCACATTGAAAAGGATATAGTTCACGTTGAGGAGCATTTTGATGATGATGCTGAAAGCGTTATTATTAATGAACGGTATGAATTTATAGAAAAGATATTAAAGGATTGCTGCAAGAAAAAAAGTATTGGCAGACTTTCTATGTCTGATAAGATAGACAAGGTCGTAACCAACCGTTTCCTTGCTTTGCCTATTTTTGCCTTTGCAATGTGGCTGGTTTACTATATTTCTATAGGCTCTATCGGCGACTGGACTGTAGGCTTTATGAATGATACCCTTTTTGGCGAATGGATTGTTCCTGCTGTACAAAAGGGACTTGAGGCTATAGGCTGTATGCCTTGGCTTGTAGGACTTGTATCAGACGGAATTGTGGGCGGTGTAGGTGCTGTGCTTGGTTTCGTACCTCAGATGCTTATTCTTTTCCTTATGCTGTCTCTTCTTGAGGACTGTGGTTATATGTCAAGAGTTGCCTTTATTATGGACCGTCTTTTCCGTAAGTTCGGTCTTTCGGGAAAATCCTTTATTCCTATGCTGGTAGCCTCGGGCTGCGGAGTACCCGGTATAATGGCAAGCAGAACCATTGACCAGGAAAGAGACCGCCGTATAACTATAATGACTACAGGTTTTATTCCTTGCGGTGCTAAAATGCCAATAGTGGGACTTGTTGCAGGTGCTCTTTTTGGCGGCAGTGCTTGGATAGCAACGGGCGCATATTTTATAGGCGTGGCTGCTGTTATTGTTTCGGGTATAATTCTAAAGAAGACAAAAGCCTTTGCAGGAAAACCTGCTCCCTTTGTAATGGAGCTTCCTGCATATCATGCTCCTCTTGCAAGTAATGTTGCAAGGACTGTGTGGGAGCGTGGCTGGTCCTTTATTAAACGTGCAGGAACTGTTATTCTTGCCGCAAGTGTGATTATCTGGATACTTGACAGCCTTACCTTTGAGGGCGGCTTCCATTATATCGGTGATGGAGAAGAAACCTCTATTCTTAATGTTGTGGGTAGCTTTGTTGCTGTTATATTCAAGCCCTTGGGCTTTGGAAACTGGCAGGCCACCGTTGCAACAGTTCTCGGTCTTATGGCTAAGGAAGAGGTTGTAGGTGTATTTGGCGCTTTAGGCTTTGAATCGGCAGAGGTTGCTTTCGCTTCCATTATGGGTGGAAAGCTTGCAGGATTCTCCTTTATGGTATTTAACCTGCTTTGTGCTCCTTGCTTTGCAGCGATGGGTGCTATAAAAAGGGAAATGAACAGTCCCAAGTGGACGGTAGGAGCTATTAGCTATATGTGTGCTTTGGCTTATGCAGTATCCCTCATTATCTTCCAATTCGGTTCTTGGTTTACATCGGCTGGCGGAAATATTGTAGGCACAGTGATAGCTACTGTTGTACTGGTATTTATGCTTTATATGCTGCTAAGAAAAAATAAATATAATTAAGGTGATTTTATGTGGCCGACAGTAATTATTTCGGTGATAATTGCCGCTGTGGTTATTGCTATTATAGTAAATGAAATAGTAAAGAAGAAAAAAGGCAAGGGCGGCTGCTCCTGCGGTTGCTCAGGTTGTGCTATGAGCGATGTTTGTCACAGTAAAAAAGAATAATGTTAAGTCACGGCTTGTCTAAGTCGTGACTTTTTTCTTGAAGTGAGGATATATATGTTATATAATAAATACGGTGATTAAATGAAAAAGGTTATTATAGGTATGAGTGGTGGCGTTGATTCCTCTGTTGCCGCCTATTTGCTTAAAAATAAGGGCTATGAGGTTATAGGTGTTACATTGTCACTTTATAGAGAAAATGCTGTTACAGGTGCTACGGATGATTGTCGTGATGCGGCGGCAGTGTGCGAAACCCTTGGAATAAAGCATATTGTTGTTGACAGAAGAGAGCTTTTTGAAAAAACAGTAATAAAGGATTTTGTAAGCTCTTATGAAAACGGACTTACACCTAACCCTTGTGTGCTTTGCAATAAGGCTGTTAAATTCAGTGAAATGATAAAAATTGCTGATGAAATGGATGCTGATTTTGTTGCTACGGGACATTACTGTGACCTTTTTTGTGAAAACGGTAAATATATGCTGAAACGCCCGAAGGATAAAAACAAGGACCAGACCTATATGCTGTACAGACTCACACAAGGTGAGCTTTCCCGTATTATAATGCCTCTTGCCGACTATACAAAGGAGGAAATAAGAGGTATAGCGGAAAAAATAGGACTGGCTGTGGCACAGCGTCCTGACAGTCAGGATATATGCTTTGTGCCTGACGGTGATTATGTAGGCTTTATAAGCCGTTATACCGGCAAAACCTATCCCCAGGGCGAATATGTTTCTATGGACGGAAGGGTATTGGGTAAGCATAAAGGTATTATTAATTATACCATAGGTCAGAGAAAGGGACTCCATATTGCTCTCGGTAAGCCTGCCTTTGTAATAAGTAAAAATGCAAAGGAAAATAAGGTTGTTATAAGCGATGACGAATCCTTGCTTTTTAGTGATACCGTAATGCTTAAAGATGTTAATTTTATAAGCGGAGAATTGCCCAAAAAAAGTATTCGGGTAGAAGCAAAGCTTCGTTATCGACATAAAGAGGCGCCTGCAACCCTTAATGTAACAGGAGAAAATGAAGCTGTATTGGTATTTGACAGTCCTCAGCGTGCAGCAGCATCAGGACAGGCGGCGGTTTTCTATGACGGTGACATTCTTATAGGAGGAGGAACAATAATATGACAGAACAGATAAAAAACACCATTGAAGCTTTAAAGAAAAATAATATGCTCCCATTTTATGCTGAAAAAAAGGAAGATATAATGCCTATAATTAAAGAGCTTATAAAGGAAGGGGACAGTGTTGCTTTCGGAGGAAGTGTTACCCTTGATTCTATAGGTTCGGTGGAGGAATTAAGAAACGGAAATTATGATATAATAGACCGTTATAAGTCGGATATTTCTCCTGAAGAAAGAATAAAATGCTTTAAAAAAGCCTTTACAGCCGATGTTTTTCTTACCTCCACAAATGCTCTGACTGTTAAGGGTGAGCTTGTAAATGTTGACGGCAACGGTAACAGGGTGGCGGCGATGATTTACGGACCTGACAGTGTTATAGTGGTTGCAGGTATAAATAAGCTTGTTAAAAACAGTGAGGAGGGCTTTGAGAGAATAAAGAAAATTGCGGCACCGAAAAACTGTGTGCGTCTTGGTATTGAGTCCTACTGTTATTATAAGGGTAGCTGTATGGCACTTTGCGACAGTGAACATTCTTTGTCTGACGGCTGCAAAGCACAGGGAAGAATTTGCTGTGATTATGTAGTTCAGGGCTATCAGAGAGCAAAGGACAGAATCAAAGTAATTATTTGCGGCGAAGCGTTAGGTTATTAATATTAAATTTAAAGCATATCTCTTAGTATGGGGGTATGCTTTTTATGATGAAATTTTTATGCTTTTTTATGACTTTTATTATGATTATGAGCCTTAGAGTAGGGGCGATTAACGAAGTGGCAGATACCGAGCCGCTTGAGGCTCTGCCTGTAGTAGCAGAGGGTGAGGCTTTGGAAATAAAAGCCAAATCGTCAATACTTATAGATGCAAACAGTGGAAAGGTGCTTATTGATGAAAACAGCGACGAGAAAAGTCCACCTGCATCTATTACTAAAATAATGTCATTATTACTTATTATGGAAGCTATTGAAGACGGAAGACTGACTTTACAAACAAATGTGGTATGCACTGAAGCTGCGGCTTCTCTGGGCGGAAGTCAGATATGGTTAGAGCCTGGGGAAACAATGACGGTTCACGAATTGCTTAAAGCAGTTACGGTGGTTTCTGCAAACGATGCAACGGTAATGCTTGCCGAGGCAGTCGCCGGAAGTGAAGAAAGCTTTGTAGTAATGATGAATGAAAAGGCAAAGGCTCTTGGTATGAACAATACCAATTTTGAAAATTGCACGGGACTTGACTCACCGAATCACTATAGCAGTGCTTTTGATGTAGCGCTTATGTCAAAGGAGCTTCTTAAACACGAAAAAATTACCGAATATACAACTATATGGATGGATACTCTGCGAAATGGGGAATCAGAGCTTGTTAATACAAATAAGCTTGTGCGTTTTTATGAAGGCTGTACAGGGCTTAAAACAGGAACAACGGCAGATGCAGGGTACTGCCTTTCGGCTTCTGCGAAAAGGGACGGACTTTCTCTTATAGCTGTGGTAATGAGCGGGGAAACGAGTAAAGACCGTTTTGCAGGAGCGCAGAAGCTTCTTAATTACGGTTTTGCGCACTATAAAAATGTAGAGATAAAGGCAGAGCCTCAGGAAAAAATTTTTATTGATGTAAAAAAAGGCACAGAGGATAAAATAGAATTATTCACCGATGGAATTTTTTCGTCACTTGTTAAAAAAAGTGATAAAAGCGAAATTGTAAGTGAAATGATTTTGCCTGAAAATGTAAAAGCGCCTGTTGAAGAAGGACAGCAAATAGGGGAAATAATATATATGCAAAACGGTAATCAGCTTGGTAGTATTCCGCTAAAGGCAGCAAAGAGTGTCTATGAGCGCACAATATGGCGTTCTTTTGCTATATTGCTCAAGTATTTATGTACTCTTTAGTAATAATGTTGTGAAATTTTTATAAAAAAATTCTATTTTAGTGTTGAAAAACATTGGGTTTTATAGTACAATAATAACAACAAATAATAGGAGTTTAGAAATGGCAATCAAATTTACTTACAAATACGCAAAAGATTTTATTAACGAAAATGAAATTGTGGGTATAACACCTGCTGTTTACGCGGCACACGATACCGTAAACAATAAAGACGGTCTTGGAAACGACTTCTTGGGTTGGGTTACTTTACCTGAGGATTACGATAAAGAAGAATTCGCAAGAATTAAAAAGGCTGCTGAAAAAATTAAGAAGGATACCGATATTCTTATCGTTATAGGTATAGGCGGTAGCTATCTTGGTGCAAGAGCAGCAATTGAATTCCTTAAAGGACCTTTCTATAATAATCTGAGAAAGGATGTTCCTGAAATCTATTTTGCAGGAAATTCCATAAGCGGTTCTTATCTTGATGATATACTCTCTCTCTGCGAGGGCAAGAGGGTTTCTCTTAATATTATTTCAAAAAGCGGAACCACTACCGAGCCTGCCGTTGCTTTCAGAGTGCTTAGAAAGTATTTAGAAGAAAAATACGGTGAGGAGGAAGCGGCACAGCGTATTTACTGTACCACCGACCGCGCAAGAGGTACACTTAAGGCTCTTGCTGACGAAAAGGGCTATGAATGCTTTGTTGTTCCCGATGATGTTGGCGGACGCTTCTCTGTACTCACTGCAGTGGGACTTCTTCCTATTGCTGCCGCAGGAGCAGATATTGATGCTCTTATGAAGGGCGCTGCCGAGGCTTCTAAGGAATACAATATCAAGGATATTAATAAGAATGACTGCTATGCTTATGCAGCTATCCGTAATGCTTTTTACCGTAAGGGTAAGGCTGTGGAAATCCTTGTTAGCTATGAGCCGCGCTTTACAATGATGGCTGAATGGTATAAGCAGCTGTTCGGGGAAAGCGAGGGTAAGGATAATAAGGGTATTTTCCCTGCTTCCGTAACCTTCTCTACTGACCTTCATTCTATGGGACAGTATATACAGGACGGTAGCCGTATACTTTTTGAAACGGTTGTTACTATTGGTGACACAGGTGCTGACGTTATTATTGAAAAGGAAGATAACGACGGTGACGGACTTAATTTCCTTGCAGGAAAGCCGATGTCCTTTGTAAATCAGAAGGCTTTTGAGGGAACAGTTCTTGCTCATACCGACGGCGGCGTTCCTAACCTTGTAATAAATGTAGATAAGGCTGATGAAGAAAACCTTGGCAGACTTATTTACTTCTTTGAAAAGGCTTGTGCGATTTCAGGCTATGTTCTCGGGGTTAATCCCTTTGACCAGCCCGGTGTTGAAAGCTATAAAAAGAATATGTTTGCGCTTCTTGGCAAACCGGGGTATGAGTCCCAGAAGGCTGCACTGGAAGAAAGATTAAACT
>JBGUVH010000132.1:0-8889 GCA_045134215.1 Acutalibacteraceae bacterium | reverse complement strand
CACCTGCACCGGTAACACGCATTGCCTGGTGCACATAAGCACGGCCTGAAAGAGGGTCACGGATACATCCGCCTATACAGGTAGCGGCACCGCCGAAGGGTTCAATTTCGGTAGGATGGTTGTGAGTTTCGTTTTTAAAGAGGAGGAGCCAAGGCTCTTTTTTACCGTCAACAGTAACATCAATTTTAACGGTACATGCATTGATTTCTTCTGACTCGTCAAGTCGGTCAAGCTTGCCTTGTTTTTTAAGATATTTAGCGGCGATAGTGCCGATGTCCATAAGATTTATGGGCTTTGTTCTGCCAAGCTCTTTTCTTACTTCGATATATTCATCATAAGCCTTCTGAAGAAGCTCATCCTCAAATTGTACACTGTCAATGGTAGTGAGGAAGGTGGTGTGACGGCAGTGGTCAGACCAATATGTATCTATCATCTTTATTTCGGTGATAGTGGGATCTCGGTCCTCACTTTTAAAATAGCTCTGACAGAATTTAAGGTCATCAAGGTCCATTGCAAGACCTTGCTTTTTAAGGAAATCCATAAGACCGTTTTCATCAAGAGCGTTAAAGCCGTCAAGTGTAACAACAGTGGTGGGAATGTCATATTCTCTCTTAAGGGTTGCTACACAGTCAAGTGAAGCCTCTCTGCTTTCAACGGGGTTGATAAGATGCTTCTTGATAGCGGCTTTTTCTTCATCACTGAGTGTGCCTTCAATGATGTAAACCTTTGCGGTACGAACATCGGGGCGGTCAGTTTTTGATATAATCTGAATACACTGAGCGGCAGAATCGGCACGCTGGTCAAACTGACCTGGGAGATATTCTACAGCAAAAACGTAAGCTTCCTTACTGTAATCAAGTTCGGTATAGGTATCGTCAAGCTGTGGCTCGGAGAAAACAGTGTTGATGCACTGTCTGAAAAGCTCTTCTTCAATATTTTCAACATCATAGCGGTTGATAACTCTTACACCGCTAACGGTTTTGATGCCGAGGAAGGAACGAATGTCTCCAAGAAGAGAAGCCGCCTCGCCTGCAAGACCTTCCTTTTTTTCTACATATATACGGTAAACCATAATCAAACCATCCTAATTAATTTAATGCTTTAAGCGCTCTTGCGCCAATATCGTTTCTCTTATAGGCGTTTTCAAAGTGAACCTTATCGGTTTCCTTATATGCCTTTTCAATAGCAGATTTCAGGTCATCAGCAGTAGCGCTGATTCCAAGAACGCGTCCGCCTGCAGAGAGAATTTTATCTCCGTCTTTTTTAGCGCCTGCATAAATAACGGTTGCCTCAATATCACTGTCAACAGTAATGGGGAAGCCACTCTGATATTTTTCGGGGTATCCGTTACTTGCCATAACAACACAGCAAGCGGCGCCGTCTTTGAATTTGACCTCACACTTATCGAGTGTGCCGTTTGTACAGGCTCTCATAACAGTAAACAGGTCGCTTTCAAGAAGTGGAAGAACCACCTGAGTTTCGGGGTCACCGAAACGGCAGTTGTACTCAATTACCTTAGGTCCGTTTTCGGTAATCATAAGACCAAAGAAAAGACATCCCTTAAAGAGTCTTCCTTCCTTTTCCATAGCACGAATTGTAGGAATGAAGATTTCATCCATACAAATTTTGGCTATTTTCTCAGTATAATAGGGGTTTGGTGCAATAGTTCCCATACCGCCTGTATTCAGTCCCTTATCGCCGTCCTTTGCGCGCTTATGGTCCATAGCCGAAACCATAGGAACAAGGGTTTTGCCGTCGGTAAAGGCAAGTACCGAAACCTCAGGGCCTGTTAAAAATTCCTCGATGACTATGTTGTTTCCGGAAGCACCAAATACCTTGTCCTCCATAATAGAACGGATAGCATTTTCAGCTTCCTCTCTGGTTTCGGCGATAATAACGCCTTTGCCCAGAGCCAGTCCATCTGCCTTAATAACGGTAGGCAGGGGAGCTGTTTTTACATATTCAAGAGCATCCTGTGTGTTGCTGTAAACACCGTAAGCGGCAGTAGGAATACCATATTTTTTCATAAGGTCTTTTGAGAATACCTTACTGCCTTCGATTATTGCTGCTTTTTTGTCGGGGCCGAAGCAGTCTACACCTACAGCATTTAATGCATCTACCATACCTGCAACAAGAGGGTCATCGGGAGCAACTACAGCGTAGTCGATTTTCTCATTCTTTGCGAATTCGCAAATTTTATCAATATCGGTAACGGGAATGGGAACAAGTGTTGCCTCTACCATACCGCCGTTTCCGGGGATGGCATAAAGCTCTGTAATCTCTTTGCTTTCGCTGAGTTTTTTGATTATTGTATGCTCTCTTCCGCCGCTACCTATAACAGCTACTTTCATATTGTTTCTCCTTGCTATATTAGTGGTGGAAAAGTCTCATTCCTGTAAATGCCATAGAAATACCGTATTTGTTACAGCAATCTATAACAACGTCATCTCTTATTGAACCGCCGGGCTGGGCAATATAGGAAACACAGCTCTTCTTTGCGCGTTCAATATTATCATCAAAGGGGAAGAAAGCATCACTACCCAGAGCTACGCCGCTTATGGTGTCAAGATATGCTCTCTGCTCTTCCATAGTGAAACGCTGGGGCTGAACGGTGAAATATTTCTGCCAATTTCCGTCAGCGCATACATCCTCTTCGTTCTGATTAATGTATCCGTCAATAACATTATCTCTGTCAGGTCTGCCAAGGCTGTCCTTGAAGGGAAGGTTTAATACCTTGTCGTGCTGACGTAAGAACCAGGTATCAGCCTTACCACCTGCAAGACGGGTACAGTGAACACGAGACTGCTGACCTGCACCTACACCGATAGCCTGTCCGTCAACTGCAAAGCAAACGGAGTTGGACTGAGTATATTTAAGGGTGATAAGAGAAATGATAAGGTCGCGGATAGCACTCTCGGGCATTTCCTTTTTATCGGTAACGATATTTGAAAGAAGCTCTTTGTTGATTTTAAATTCGTTTCTGCCCTGTTCGAAGGTGATACCGTAAACCTGTTTATGCTCAATAGGAGCAGGAACGAAATCGGGGTCGATTTTTACAATATTATAAGTACCTTTTCTTTTTGATTTAAGAATTTCAAGTGCTTCGGGCTCATAGCCTGGGGCAATAATACCGTCACTTACCTCTCTTTTAATCATAAGAGCAGTAGTAACATCACAAACATCACTGAGTGCTACCCAGTCACCGAAGGAACACATTCTGTCAGTACCTCTTGCTCTTGCATAAGCACAGGCAAGGGGAGAGTCATCCAGTCCCTCAATATCATCTACAAAGCAAGCTTTTTTAAGCTTATCTGAAAGGGGAAGACCGATAGCAGCAGAAGTGGGGCTTACATGCTTAAAGGAGGTAACTGCGGGCATACCCAGAGCTTCTTTAAGCTCCTTTACGAGCTGCCAGGAATTAAAAGCATCAAGGAAGTTAATGTATCCTGGGCGGCCGTTTAAAATTTCAATAGGAAGCTCACTTCCGTCATGCATAAAGATTTTAGCAGGCTTCTGATTAGGGTTACAACCGTATTTTAGTTCAAATTCTTTCATAATATGCCTCCGATTATTTATTTTTGTTGATTATAATGTTAGTGGGTTCACTGTTATCAAGAGGAATCTGACGGACAAAAAGGGAAACCTTATTGTCTTCGTTAAGACTTGACCATACCATATCAGCAAGTTCTTTTGCAGTGTTGGGAAGAACTACCGCCTCAGGCTCACCGTAGAAGGAAGGAATGGGATTACCGTCGCACTTATAAGTATGAATGAAATGTCCTTTTGAAGAAAGGGGAGCATAGCTGTAGGTATATCTCTGGCAAACCTCGGGATTACCGTCTGCACTCTTTAAAATAGACATTTTATAGGTGAAATCTGCTTTGTCAAAATCATAATAGCAGATACCTGAAATTCTTGGTGTGAAGTTGGGAGAATCGGGCTCAAACTCTCTTGTGTTAAGAGCAGCTTCAAAAGCAAACGGGTCACTTGCATCGTTAACCACAAAATCATAAATTGTGTTGGTCTGGTCGCCGTTAGTGATAATATCAATATCACCGTATGCAAGATAAGGATTATAAATAATAAGACTGGGGTCTATAAGCTTTGACTCGTCAAAAGCCTTTGTGCGCATACCGTTTTCAAATTCCTCAAAAATACGGTTACGGCTGTTTTCACTTCTACCCATAATGAAATAGGCTATAAGAGCGCTTTTGCCGTCAGCAGATTTTCCGATTACAATACCTCTGCCTGGGTAGGAATTGTTTTTAAGTAATTCTTCTAAATTAAAAATGTTGCTCATAGTGTTTACTCCTTTGCATAGGTTTTACTCACAAGCTCTACAGCTTCTGGAAGTATTATCCATTCAGCCTGCTCCATAACTCGCTTTTGCAGAATTTCGGGTGTATCACCGTCTTCAATAGCCACAGCCTTCTGGAGAATGATTTTTCCTCCGTCGGGAATCTCGTTTACAAAATGCACAGTTGCACCTGTAACCTTTACTCCGTAATCAAGTGCAGCCTCGTGTACATGAAGTCCGTAAAAGCCCTCACCACAGAAAGAGGGGATAAGAGAAGGATGAACATTAAGAATTCTGTTTTCGTAAAGGGAAGTGAAATCCTTGCTTAAAATACACATAAAGCCTGCAAGAACGATTATATCGGTTTTGTTTTCCTCTAAGGCTTTAATTATATCGGCTTCAAAATTAAGATTGCCCTTTTTCTCAATAACACAGGTTTTAATTCCTGCATTCTCGGCACGTGTAAGAGCGTAAGCGTCCTTTTTGTTTGATATAACAAGGGTGATTTCTCCGCTCTTAATAATACCGCTTTTTTGAGCATCAATAAGAGCCTGTAAATTAGTACCGCCGCCTGAAACAAGGACAGCTATACGTGCCTTTACCATAATTCTACCTCTTTTTCGCTCTTGACGATTTCACCGATTATGTAAGCATCCTCGCCATTTGCCTTTAATATTTCTACAGCCTTTTGAGCATCGGCCTTATCTACAACAGCAATCATACCTACACCCATATTGAAGGTGTTGAACATATCTCTTTCAGGAATGTTGCCAACCTTTTCTATGTACTTAAAGATAGGAAGAATTTTAACATCGCTTTTTTTAATTTTAGCGCCAAAGCCTTCGGGAAGACTTCTCGGTATATTCTCATAGAAGCCGCCGCCTGTAATGTGGGAAACAGATTTAACGGTTATTTCCTTCATAAGAGCAAGCATACTCTTTACATACATTTTTGTGGGGGTAAGAAGGGTTTCACCAAGACCTTTACCGCCAAGCTCAGCTATAGGAGTTTTAAGGTCGGCGTTTTCAATATCGAAAACCTTTCTTACAAGAGAGAAGCCGTTGGAATGAACACCTGTAGAAGCAAGTGCAACGATAACATCGCCTTCCTTAACGCTGTTCTTGTCAAGAATCTTTGATTTATCAACAACGCCTGTGCAGTAGCCTGCAAGGTCATAATCCTCTTCGGGCATAAGTCCAGGATGCTCGGCAGTTTCGCCGCCGATAAGAGCGCAGCCTGCCTGAACACAGCCTTCAGCAACACCTCCAACTATATCGGCAATTTTTTCGGGATAGTTTTTGCCACAGGCAATATAGTCAAGGAAGAAGAGAGGCTTTGCACCGCAGCAGATAATATCGTTAGCGCACATAGCAACACAGTCGATACCTATTGTGTCGTGCTTATCAAGAAGCATTGCAAGTTTGATTTTTGTGCCAACACCGTCGGTACCACTGACTAAAACAGGCTCGCTTATTCCTGTAAGGTCAAGACCGAAGCAACCGCCAAAGCCACCTACATCATCAAGACAGCCTTCGTTTTTTGTACGGTTGATATGCTTTTTCATAAGCTCTACAGATTTATAACCTGCAGTAATATCAACCCCTGCCGCCTTGTAACTTTCACTAAAACTACTGTTCATAAATATGCTCCATTCTGCCGTCATTTTTTTAAAACGGCGGTATTTTGTTTGATTTTTAATACTTTTATAAACAACGAATTCTCCGAATAGAAATTCGGAGAAATATCGTTTACTTATACTGATTTTCTATTATCTTGTTCTTTTCAAGAACCTTAGCTGCGGCATCAGCTCTCTGCTTATCAAGCTTTTCGGCAAGAGCAGCATCGCCCACAGCGATTATCTGTGCAGCAAGGAGAGCAGCGTTTGCGGCGCCGTCAATAGCAACGGTGGCAACAGGAATGCCTGAAGGCATCTGAACTGTAGAAAGAAGGGCATCAAGTCCGTCAAGGGTAGAGGACTTAACAGGGATACCGATAACAGGCAGGGTAGTGGCGGCGGCAACTGCACCTGCGAGATGTGCTGCTTTACCTGCGGCACAAATAATTGCACCAAACCCGTTTGCTCTTGCGTTCTCGGTAAATTCTCTTACCTCTTTTGGAGTGCGGTGTGCAGAATATACATGTACCTCAAAGGGAATATCCAGTTCCTTTAAAGTGTCCATTGCTTTTGATACAACAGGAAGGTCACTGTCACTTCCCATAAGAATACCAACCTTTTTCATAGCTTTCTCCTATCTGCTTTTATACAAAACAAGGCAGTCCCGTAAAAATGCGGAACTGCCCAGACGGTCGACACATAAAATACTTATTGCTCCCATGCGGTAAACCGCTTATCCGTCAGTTGCAAAAAGCTTTTAAAATTGTTGTGACTTTATTATATAATATTTTATTATATATGTCAAGAAATCTACATATAAAAATAAAGCAAAATAGAAAAGAAAATTTTGTGTATTTTTGTAGAAATGCAGGGGAAACCAAAAAAAGAGAAAACGACTGAATTCAGCCGTTTTCTCCTACGGGTATATATTAAATTGTCTGGGTAGCGTATTAATAATTCTCTTTTCTTACTTCAAAGTAAGCCTCGGGATGTGCGCAAACAGGACAAACGGCAGGAGCCTTAACGCCTACAACGATATGACCGCAGTTACGACATTCCCAAACGGTAACGCTGCTCTTTTCAAATACAGCCTTGGTTTCAACATTATTTAAAAGAGCGCGGTATCTTTCTTCGTGAGCCTTTTCAATAGCTGCAACAGCTCTGAACTTGTAAGCGAGAGCGGTAAAGCCTTCTTCTTCAGCTTCCTTAGCAAAGGTATCGTACATATCGGTCCACTCGTAATTTTCACCCTCGGCAGCAGCTAAAAGGTTAGCAGCAGTGTCACCAAGACCGCCAAGCTCTTTGAACCAAAGCTTTGCATGTTCTTTTTCGTTTTCGGCAGTTTTGAGGAAAAGCTCGGCTATTTGCTCATAGCCTTCTTTCTTAGCTACAGAAGCAAAGTAGGTGTACTTGTTTCTTGCCTGAGATTCACCTGCAAAAGCAGCCTGTAAATTTTTTTCGGTTTTTGTTCCTTTAAGTTCCATAAGTTATATCTCCTTTTAATTTTTTTATATTATAACCGAATTAACGGTTAAAGACAAGTTTATTTTCTGCAATTTTTACACAGATACTCGATATTAAGATTATAGGATAAAATGGGTTCATTTATGCAGTCTTCAATGTGTTTGTGTATATCAGGCAGCATAATGTCGGTTATCGATTTGCAACTGTTACATATAAGATGGTCGTGAATAACAGGGGATTTATCATATAAATCGGCAGAGTCTGCAATTTTTACCTTGCCGATTTCACCTGCGCTATACAAGGCATTTAAATTATTGTACACAGTCGCAAGGGCTATACCGGGCATTTCCTGTTTTGCAAGGATATATATTTCATCGGCTGATAAATGACCGTGCATATTTTTCACAATACTCAGAATCAGCGAACGTTGCTTTGTAGCCATAGATGCCTCCGTTTAGAATTAAAATTATTCTAAATCTAATTATACATACTTTTTATATTTTGTCAAGATGTTTTTTAAAAAACTTGAAAAATTTTTAAAAAACAGTATAATTTTATTCGGAAGGAAGGCAAAAATATGGTTTATGAAAAGAAAGTACAGATAACTGCCGAATACAGTGATTATACAATACGGCTTGGAAATTATCAGTTTTTTTATCTTTTGCAGAACGCTATGATTGGGGGATTTGACGCACAGGGTGTGGGAAATAAAGGACTCCGCGAAAAGTGTGGCGGTTACTGGGCTGTTACCAAAACAAAGCTTAAGATTTTCAGAAAGCCTGACTGGAATGAAGAAATAACATTAAAGGCAAAAAGCTTCGATGACGGAAGACTCAGGGTTAATGTAGCTACTGAGATACTCTCAGCTGGTAATGAGCTTTTAGCCCTTGGAACTCAAGAGCTTTGCATACTTGACCTTGATACTCACAGGGTGAAAAGGCTTACTGATACCTGTCTTCCACTTGGCGAGAATAAAGATACCTTGGCTATGGAATTTGAAAAATTCAGTATGCCTGATGAGATTTTAGCTTCTTATGAGTACATTGTCCGTTCTCAAAATATAGATATGTCCCGTCATGTCAATAATGTTGAATATATAAGAATGGCTATGGACCTGTTTACTGTTGATGAGTTATGCGAAAAAGACCCGTTTGTTATGGAGGTTCATTATATGGGCGAGTGCACAGAAGGTGAGAAGCTGATTTGTCAGCGCGCTGACGCGGAAAACAAAAGCTTTATTAATATTAGTAAAGACGGCAAAAAGGTTTTTGAAATGAAAATCAGTTTTGCGGATAAATAATTTAACATACATTTAACACTACTAAGCTTTTAAAATTTACAAAATTCTGATATACTGAGATTAACCTTATAAATTTTGGAGAAGAATATGATTTATCTTTTAGAAGACGATGACAGTATAAGAAAGCTTGTTGTTTATACGCTTGAGTCCCAAGGCTTTAAGGCTAATGGCTTTAGTGAGCCTAAAGAATTTGACAAGGCTATGGAAACACAG
>JBGUVH010000131.1:0-6511 GCA_045134215.1 Acutalibacteraceae bacterium | reverse complement strand
GCTATCAGCATAGCGGTTCTTTTGGAGTCGGCAAACTCGCCTATAAAAGCCCCTTTTATTATAACCGAATATAAAAGACCTATTATAAGTGAAAATAAAACTGCCGCCATAAGCATTACACCGCCCATTGTGGGTGTGCCCTGCTTATTCTTATGCCATGACGGACCGATATCAAGTATAGTCTGCCCGAATTTAAGCTTATGCAGATATGGAATTACCTTAAAACCAAGTAAAGCTGTAACCGAAAAGGAAACGAGTGCAGTAATTATAGGGGTGATGTCTGCCATTATTTTACTTCCTTTCTTTTTTCCATAGCAGATGAGAGCACTTCTCTTTCATCAAGATGAATTGTTTCGTTTGCTAAAATCTGATATGTTTCGTGTCCTTTACCGGCAAGTACGATTATATCATCACTCTGTGCCGTTAACACTGCATAATCAATTGCTTCGATTCTGTTTTCAATTACCTTTACGGGTGTGTCGGTATCCTTCATCCCCTCAAGTATATCACTGATAATTTCCGACGGATTTTCGCTTCTTGGATTATCACTGGTAACAATAACAAAATCTGCTTTTTCGGCTGCTATTCTTCCCATAACAGCTCGTTTTGTTTTATCTCTGTCACCGCCGCAGCCAAATAAAACAACAAGTCTACCCTTTTTACACTCGTTAAAGGTATTAAGTATATTTTCAAGACCGTCGGGGGTGTGTGCATAGTCTATAATAACCGTAAAATCAAAGGGATTGGGGAAGACCTCCGCCCTGCCCTTAATTCCTGTTTGTTCACATATAGCTTTTCTCACAAGCTCTTTATCCACACCGAGAATAAGCGAGGCAACCACTGCCGACATAGCATTATAAACCGTGAATTTTCCACCTGTAGTAAGTGTAAGCTCCATATTATTTTCGCCCTTTAAAGCAAAGCTTACACCGTCAGCTCGGTAATCTATATTCTGTGCATAGTAGGAAGTACTGCTTTTCTCGGCAGAAACAGTGAATATTTCACATTCAAGACCGTCAATCAGCTTTTTTGCATAGCTGTCGTCACTGTTTATAACAGCAGCCTTGCACATAGAAAACAGCTTCTTTTTTGCCTCAAGATAGTTTTCCATAGTTATATGGTAATCAAGATGGTCCTGAGTGAGATTTGTAAAAATTCCAACCTCAAAGGTAAGGCCGTATACTCGCTTCTGGTCAAGTGCGTGAGAGGAAACCTCCATAACTGCACAGGTACAGCCTTCCCTGACCATATCGGCAAAGAGAGAATTAAGCTCATAGCAGTTAGGTGTTGTTCTTTCGGTGGGTATTGTGCGGTCGCCAATCATATTCTGAATAGTGCCGATAAGACCAACCTTTTCACCGTTTTCTTCAAGAATATGTTTTATCATATGGGTAACAGAGGTTTTACCGTTTGTACCCGTAACACCTATGAGTCTCAGCTTATCTGCAGGGTGAGAAAACCAAGCAGCACACATAAGTGCATAGGCAGCTCGGGTATCCTCAACAATAAGCTGATTAGAAAAGCCTGTATCCTTCTGGGCTATAATAACGGCTGCTCCCTTTTCTATGGCAGAAGGAGCAAATTTATGACCGTCACTTACCGTTCCCACAATACATATATAGGCATAGCCCTCCCGAACCTTACGGGAGTCGTCGGTTATACCTTTTATTTCTATATCACCTATGTTTGAATCAACATTCACTAATTCTTTAAGAAGCATATTTTTACCTCTATTCTTCGGGTACAAAGTCAGCAACTGAGCTGTCTCTGAAATATACAGTCACGCTTGTTCCTGTACTTACTGTTTCTCCTGCTTTTATGCTCTGACTGTATGCCAAAGTATTAGCAGAAGAAAGGGTATTTCCCGAAAATTTAACATTAATTCCTGCATTTACAGCAGTAGAGTTTACCTCTGACACACTCATTCCATCAAAATCGGGAACGGTTGTTGTTTCATTTTCAGCCGATACTTCATCGGTATAAAGGATTACAAGTCCACCTGAATAAAGGGAATCCTTTGAGGAAGGAAGCTGGGATACAACCGTTTCGCCCTCACCTACTACCTTATAAATAAGTCCTGCCTTTGTAACCCTTGCTTTTGCTTCATCAAGTGAGCTTCCTGACACATTTGGAACAGGAATAGCACGGTTTTTCAGTTCTTCCTCATTGTACTGAGGCTCAAAGCCCATATATGGCATTATTTCACTGAGTATTGCTGAGGCTACAGGAGCAGAAACAGCGCTACCGTAAATATTACCTGCAGATGGCTCATCTATAAGCACAAGTACGGCTATTTCAGGGTCATTTATAGGAGCAATTCCTACATAGGAAGCTATATATAAGCCCTCTGTATTGGTCTGATTCATTTTATCGATTTTTTCACTTGTACCTGTCTTACCGCCTGTACGGTAGCCTGCAACATAAGCATTTTTAGCACCGACGCTGACAACATACTCAAGTGCTGTACGCAGCTTTTCAGAGGTTTGCTGTGAAATAACCTGGCGGCGATATGAGGTAGATTTATTCTCTACAACATTTCCGTCTTCATCAAGCACCTTTGACACTAAATGAGGCTGAACAAGATAGCCTCCGTTAGTAGCTGCTGCAGCCGCTGTAATAAGCTGAACAGGTGTGATTTTAAAGGTCTGACCGAAGGAAGCCGAGGCAAGTTCAACAGGTCCCATATCATCCTTGCGGTAGTAAATTGAAGAGGTTTCACCAGGGATATCTATGCCTGTTTTTGAGGTAAAGCCAAAGGCCTCGAAATATTTTGAAAAGGTGCTGACACCAAGCATCTGACTTATTGTAATAAAGGCAGGGTTACAGGAATTACCGATAGCTCCCATAAGGTCAAGCACTCCGTGACCTGTACGCTTATGACAATGGTAGGGCTGACCTGCTACCTGAGTATGACCTACACAGGTAAAGGAGGTGTTAAGATTAACCTTGTTTTCTTCTATTGCCGCTGCTGCAGTAACAATTTTAAATACCGAACCCGGCTCATAAGCGTCTGATACCGCTTTGTTACGCCACTGACGGTTTCTCAGTTCACTAAGCTTTGCTGTACGCTCATCGCCTTCAAGAGCATCAACAATTTTCTGATCGGCAGTTGAGAGTGCAAACGGCTCATTGGGATTATAGTCCCCTGAAATAGCCATAGCAAGAATTTCGCCAGTATTGACATTCATAACCATAGCTACGCCACGTTCTCTGCATTTATTGTCCTCAACCGCCTGTCTTAACTGCTTTTCGCATACATACTGAATATAGTTATCCACTGTCAGTACGAGAGAATTGCCCTGAACAGCATCCTCAACCATTTCATAGGTAAAGGGCATATCTATTCCCTGTGCAGTTTTGGCGGCAACAACTCTTCCGGGTTCTCCTGTAAGAGAGGTATCGTAATAGCTTTCAATACCTGCAAGTCCCTGATCATCATCACCCACAAAGCCAAGCACTACAGAAGCTAAATTATTGTTAGGATAATAACGCTTTGTTGATTCATCAAGACCGATATATTTAGTCAGCTTTAAATCCTTGTTATCGGTTATGAACTTTCTTACCTTATCGGAGGTTTCCTTGTCTACCTTCTTTTTTACAATAACGTAATATGAACGCTTTCCTGTATCATCATAGGTCTTTTGTCTGTCTACACCGAGAATTTCACAAAGTCCGTCAGCAATAAGATTTCTTACCTGTTCACGCTTTGTATCATCGGTAATATTGTGAATTCCGTTTGGTGCGATATATACCGTCCAGGCTGTTGTACTGGTAGCAAGGACATTCATATTCTTATCATATATATTACCTCTCGGAGCAGAAATAAGGCTGTCGTAAAGCTGTTGCTCAGAAGCCATTCCCTGATACTTTTCTCCTCGGACAAGCATAAGAAGAGTGAGTCTGTAGCCACCAAGAGCCACAGTTATTATAACAATACAAAGAAGGACAATAAACATTCTCTGAAGCATTTTTTTATTCGGTTTACTTGCCATATTACTGTCCCCTTTACAAAAATTTAACAGGTTTTAAAATGCGGGAAAACGAGAGCTGAATTCTCAACTCCCGCACTTCTATTTATATTATCGGTTTGCTTTTACTATGCAATATGTATTACTCCTTTGCAGAAGCAAGTATTTCTCCGTCACCGTTTTTAGCCATATTCTTATCGTTAACCCTTACATACACTACCTGATTTTTATCAAGCTTTCGCATACCAAGTGCTGTTGCCTCTGCCTCAAGGTTTATGTAAGAAATACGGTTTTCATATTCCATCTGCAAGGCTACGCTTTCGCTCTGCTTCATAGCAAGCTCTGATTTAGCTTTGTTTATATCACTGTTAAGCTCATTAACACCGATTCTGAGAACAAGGTTTGCACAAAGTGCGCCAATAAGAATGACAGCAGCAACAACAGAAAACACGCTGACAGAAAACTGCGAAGCAGCTCTTTTTGCCATACGTCTGTTTTTTCTGCTCTCAGGCATTTTTACTATATTGTCGCCAGTCTGTACAGGTTTTTCTTTAGGCATAAACAGCTGGAAATCATATGCCAAAGAATCGTTATAGTACTTTAGATTGTTCATTCCTATCTTTCCTTTAAAGTTTTATTATTGTCCTCAGCTTTGCGCTTCTGCTTCTTTTATTAATTGTGAGTTCCTCTATGGAAGGCTCTATTCCCTTTCGGTTTACCGTTTTACCTCTTGGGGTTTTGCCGCATACACAAACAGGCAAATCAGGGGGGCAGGTACAGCCTTGTGAAAATTCTCTGAATTTTCTTTTTACAATACCATCTTCAAGAGAATGGAAGGTAATTATAGCAAGTACGCCGTCTTTATTTAAAAGGTCAAAGGCGGTATCAAGAACCTCCTTTAAAACATCAAGCTCACCGTTAACAGCAATTCTCAGTGCCTGAAATACTTTTCTTGCAGGATGTCCGTCCCTTCTTGCAGCAGCAGGTACGCTGTTTGCAATTATCTCGGCAAGAGAGGTTGTTGTGGTAATGGGGGCATTTTCCCTTTCCTTTACAATTGCATTTGCTATTCTGTGGGAAAATTTTTCTTCACCAAATTCAAAAAAGATTTTTGAAAGCTCATCGGCACTGTAGTTAGCAATTATATCGGCTGCACTTATGCCCTCTTTACTCATTCTCATATCAAGAGGCGCTTCCTTGTGATAAGAAAAGCCTCTCGTTCCTTCATCAAGCTGATAAGAAGAAACGCCCAGGTCAAGTAGAATTCCGTCAACCTTTTCTACATTTTCTTTTAAAAGGACTTCCTTCATATTTTTAAAGTTACTTTTTATCACCTTTGCCCGAAGGCCTTTAAGTCGTTCTGTAGCAACCTCTACTGCATCGGGGTCCTGATCAAGTGCATAAAGCATACCAAAGGTCAGCCTTTTAGCTATTTCCTTTGAATGACCTGCTCCCCCAGCAGTTCCGTCAACATATATACCGTCGGGCTTAATATTAAGAGCAGTTATTGTTTCATTAAGTAAAACAGAATAATGATTAAATTCCATTTTAGTACTCCTCTTAGAAGTTCAGCTCTTCCATAATAGAAGCGATAGATTCGGGAGTAAGCTTTTCGTTTTCTTCTGCCCATACTGTAGGATTCCATATTTCAAGGTTTGTATCCATACCGATAATATGAGCCTCTCCTTCAAGCTTGGCATATTCTCTCAGTATAGGAGGAATAAGAATTCGTCCCTGTGCATCACATTCAACATTAAATGCACCGTTATAAAGAAAACGTCTTACAGCACTTGATTTGGTTTTGGGAAGTGTGCCGATACTTTCAACAAGCTTGTTCCACTGCTCCATAGAATATACACAAAGATACACCTGTCCCGATATACCCTTGCATATCATAAACTCCCCACCAAGCTCTTCGCGGTGCTTTGAGGGTATGAAAACTCTGCCCTTTTTATCAATTGTATGTTCATAACCGCCATATAACAAAGTTTTCAGCCTCCTTTCCACCACTTTAAGACATTTTAGTGATTTTTTAACCACTTTAAACCACTTTTAATGTCATTATAGATTACTTTTATTCAAATTGCAATAGTTTTTTTTAAAAAAGTTGAAAATTTTAAAAATTTTTCAAAAAAATAACGATGCAGAGCTAAAATACTCTACATCGTTATCATTTTTCTATTATTTTTACTTTTCCGAAAGAGAACTATAGTAAGATTTTTTAAATACTGTTTTTTATTCATATCCTTTCCTCACATTTCTAATATTCTATCAAGCATATCTTTTTTAATTTTTTCTGCATCTATATCGCTGACATAAAGTATTTTTTGTCACTTCCAGTCAGCTTCCAACAAATATTATCATCTATCAGCGGTCTTTCGTGCATTTCGAATGTAAGCAGCTCAGGTCTGGATAACAGTGCTACGGGAACGGCATCCCATATCACTCTTTTAAGCTTAGCCAAAGCATTTAAACTTGAACCAGCCTTAAAGGGCGGTTTTTAGGTGTCTTTTGGCTCATTGTCACACATAGGCGATAGTCCT
>JBGUVH010000130.1:0-4358 GCA_045134215.1 Acutalibacteraceae bacterium | reverse complement strand
TTAGACCAGCTCAGCCATCTCTCCAACTGCCGACCTAAATATTATACACGCACTGGGACAAAAAAGCAAGTGTTTTTTCAAAAAAATTATAAATTTTGAATTGTTAATCAATTTTTTAATTAATACGTATAGGAATATATTTCAGCTAAAAAGGCAAACTTAATTATAAAGGCAGTTGCCAATAAAATAAGAATTTACCGAAAGGAAAATGAGCTATGAAAGAGTTTGTTTTTGTAGTAAAAGACCCGTCAGGTATACATGCAAGGCCGGCAGGCTTGCTTGTTAAGGAAGCTGGAAAATATCAGTCAAGTGTTAAAATAGAGCTTAACGATAAATCCGCAGACGCAAAGAGAATATTTTCTGTTATGGGATTAGGTGCAAAGTGCGGTGATAGCCTTAAACTTATAATTGAAGGTGCTGATGAAAACAGTGCTGAAAAAAACATAAGAGCATTCTTGGAGAATAATCTGTAAGGAGTTATATATGCTTATTTATCATGGTAAAAGTGTTTACGGCGGAATTGCTATAGGAAAAATTAAATTCTGGAAAAAATCTGATGTGGATATAAAATGTTATCGTACTGACAAGCCTGCGTTGGAATTTTCCAGATTTGAAAATGCGCTTTCAGAAGCTAAAGAACAGCTTAGCAAATTACAAAGTAAGGCGGTGGAAGAAGTTGGTGAAGAAAACGCCGCAATATTTGAAATTCATAAAATGATGCTTGAAGACAAAGATTATATTGAATCCGTAGAAAATATAATCTGCAATCAGGAATTAAACGCAGAGTACGCTGTATCCGTCACCTGTGAAACATTTGCTGCAATGTTTTCTGCTATGGATGACAGTTATATGCAGGCAAGAGCAGTTGATGTCAAAGATATTTCCGACAGAATTATAGATATATTGAGCAAAAAAAATCATTCTGTCGAGTCATATGACGAGCCGGTTATTATTGTGGCAGAGGATTTTACCCCCAGTGAAACTCTGCAGCTTGACAAATCCAAGATATTGGCATTTGTGACATCAAAGGGTTCTTTGAACTCCCATACTGCAATATTGGCAAGAACGATGAATATTCCTGCAATAATAGGTGCTGACGTCTTTTCCAATAAAGAAACCGACGGAAAGCTTGCGGTCATTGACGGATTCAACGGAACTGTTTATATAGAACCTGAAGAAGATTTTCTTAATGAAAGCTATAAACGACTGAAAGAAGAAAAAGAGAAAAAAGAATTGCTGCAGGCATTAAAGGGAAAGGAAAATATAACGCTTGACGGAAAAAAGATTGAATTGTTTGCAAATATAGGAAATATCAAGGACTTACCCCTTGCTTTAAATAATGATGCAAACGGAATAGGATTATTCCGCAGTGAATTTATTTTTCTTGAGAAAAACACATTTCCGTCGGAAGAAGAACAATTTGCAATATATAAAACTGCAGTAGAAACCATGAATGGCAAAAAGGTAATAATCAGGACACTCGATATAGGTGCTGATAAAAAGGTTGATTATTTCAATTTAAAGCCGGAAGAAAATCCTGCTTTGGGATTGCGCGCTATACGGCTGTGCATTAAACGCCCTGATATTTTTAAAACTCAGCTGAGAGCACTGCTTCGCGCTGCAGTTTACGGTAATCTTTCAGTAATGTTCCCAATGATTACCTCCGTAAAGGAAGTATTGGATGTAAAAAGAATACTAATGCAAACTGCCGGAGAGCTTGACGCACAAAACATCCCATATAAAATTCCTGAGGTTGGTATTATGATTGAAACTCCTGCGGCAGTAATGATTTCCGATGAGCTTGCAAAAGAGGTTGAATATTTCAGCATAGGAACAAATGACCTGTCGCAATATGCAATGGCAATTGACCGTCAGAACGAAGATTTGGATGAATTTTTCGACCCTTATCACAAAGCAGTTCTAAGAATGATTGAGCTTACAACAAAAAACGCCCATAAAGCAGGAATATGGGTAGGTATTTGCGGAGAGCTTGCTGCCGAGCCTGAGCTTACCGAAACCTTCCTTGCTATGGGAGTTGATGAATTATCTGTTTCTCCGGGACGAATTCTTCCCATCAGAAAAAGAATAAGAGAAATAGATTTAAGTAAAAAAGACCTGTGAATATGAATTACAATACAAAAGGCTGCGTGGGAAATAATTCCTTATCGCAGCCTTTGTAATTTATTATTTTTTCCAAGTATACGGCGACAAGAGCACCAGTACAGGAAATACTTCGAGTCTTCCTATAAGCATGTCTATAGTTAAAACCAACAATGAGAAGTCAGAATAAATCGAGAAATTCGATGTGGGACCGACTTTTGCAAGACCGGGACCAATGTTATTAAGTGTTGCCGCTACAGCAGTAAAGTTAGTTGTAAAATCAAAATTATCAATACTTATCAGCAACATAGAAACTACATAAACAACCAGATATGCTGCCATAAAAACATTTACGTTTCTTATAGTTTCGTGTTCAACTGTTCTTCCGTTCATTTGTATCTTCTTTGTAAGCTTGGGATGTGCGGCAATTGTAATTTCCTTAGCTATACTTTTAAGGTAAATTATAATTCGCGAAACCTTTATACCGCCGCCCGTGCTTCCTGCACATGCCCCGATAAACATAAGCAATACAAGAATACCTTTTGATAGTTCGGGCCATTTGTCAAAATCTGTAGTTGTAAATCCCGTTGTTGTTATTATAGAAGACACCTGAAATGCGCTGTGTCTTAGCGAAACCCAGATGTTTTCAAACAAATCCACGCAGTTAACACAAATAATCAGAGTTGAAACAAGTATAATTCCTATATATGTCTTCACCTCGTCAGACTGAAGTAAAAGTCTGAATTTTCCAAGCAACAATAAATAATATACTGAAAAGTCAATTCCGAACAGAGCCATAAATACGGTTATGACTATCTGCAGATAAGGTGAATAGTCCGCCATACTTGAATTTTTTATTCCGAAGCCGCCTGTTCCGGCTGTTCCGAAGGTATGTGTCAATGCGTCGAACAAATTCATTCCGCCTGTTAAAAGCAAAATAAAAAGTATAGCACTTAGAGCAATGTAAATTCCATATAAAATTTTGGCACTTGATTTCACTTTTGGAACAAGCTTACTTACTGCCGGACCTGTGCTTTCTGCCTTCATAAGATGAAGATTGCTTCCTCCTGAAAGCGGCAAAACGGCTACGAGAAACACCAGTACTCCCATACCGCCTATCCAATGTGTAAAACTTCTCCAGAACAAAATAGATTTTGGAAGAATTTCGACATTTGAAATTATGGAAGCACCGGTAGTGGTAAATCCCGATGCTGTTTCAAAAAAAGCATGAAAGAAATTAGGTATAGCACCCGAAAGCATGAACGGGATAGCACCGAATATACTCATGATAATCCAGCTGAGGGCAACTATTACATACCCATCTTTTGAGTAGATATTTTTATTTTTTGATTTAAAAAGAGCGAGAACTGTGCCGACAATTAAGCAAATGGAAATGCTTATAATAAAGTCAATTATTTCGGATTCTTTATAAATAATCGCACATATAAGCGGCAATATCATAAATGCAGCTTCAAAGCACAGCACAATCCCTAATGTATGCAATATGCGTTTGTAATTCATAGCTGTTAACCTTCCAGAATATCGTTAATATCTTTTAATCCCCCGTTAGTCGTAACAATTATAACACTGTCCCCTGTTTCGATGGAATCCTGTCCTTTGGGAATTATTATTTTACCGTTTCTGTTTATGCACGCTACAAGCGTGTTCTTTTTTACGTTCAGTTCAAAAAGCGACTTTCCTACTACATGAGAATTTTCTTTTATATGAAATTCAAGAGCCTCCGCCTTACCGCCAAGAATAAAGTGCATAGTTTCGATATTACTGCTGCCGATAGAATTATTCTTTGCCCTTACAAACCGAAGCACGTTTTCTGCGGTTAAAGTTTTCGGATATATTATAGTGTCGAGGTCAAGCTTTCTTATAACTTCGTCATATGCAATTCTGTTGATTTTGGTAATAAGCTTTCCCGCTGTTTTACTTCTTGCAAAAAGAGAAAGAAGTATATTCTCCTCATCAATATTGGTAAGCGCTACAACGGAGTCTGCATGTTCTATACCCTCCTCCATCAGCAATGCATTATCGGTACCGTCACCGTTTATAATGGTTGCTTTTGGTAAAAGATAAGACAGCTCTTCGCACCTTTCTTTGTTTTGCTCGATGATTTTAACGCTTATTCCCGACTGTATCAGCATATCAGCAAGATAATAGCCTGTTACACCGCCGCCTATTATAATTGTATCCTTTACACGGGTGGACTTTATCCCGATTTTTTTGAAAAAGGCAGAGCAATTATGATA
>JBGUVH010000129.1:0-4798 GCA_045134215.1 Acutalibacteraceae bacterium | reverse complement strand
GGCTATAACTATATAACTGTAGCCGCCTCACAGTCAATAAATAAGGACGGCTGGAATTACAAGGGCAGATACTCTCACAAAAAGGTTGCTGCCTTGTCGGGACTCGGCACTGTAGGCAAAAGCTCAATGTTTCTTCACAGTAAATTCGGTGCAAGCGCACGTCTCGGAACGGTGTTTACAAACTGTCCCTTTGAGGTGACAAACACAGTTCCCGTTTCACCCTGTGAAAGCTGTAACGCCTGTGTGAAAGCCTGCCCGAGCGGAGCAATCAGCGGCAAAGTCTGGTCGCCCGACTGTGAGCGTGAAGATATCTTCGATGCTGAAAAGTGCAGCACTTATATGAAAAACAACTTCAAGCACATCGGCAGAGGTGCCGTCTGCGGCATCTGTATGAAGGTGTGCCCCTATGGGGAGAAGTGAAATAAAGAATTACAAGGCTCCCTCAGTCTTTTTATATAAAAAAGACTGAGGGAGAAAAAATCTTGCAATTATTTCTTTTTAGTGGTAAATTACTGTTATAGAATTTTATCAGGAGGAGTTCAGTATGAAGAAGATCTTTAAAAAGTTATTCTTATTACTTGCCGTTGTTATAACGGCTGTGGTGTGCTTTGCGTTTTCGGCTAGTGCGATATCGTCAAACGGTAAGTGCGGTGATTATGTATCTTATACCTATAATAGTACAACTAAAGAGTTGATTATCAGCGGTGTAGGTTCTATGAAAAATTATTCTTTATATTCAAAGTCACCGTTTTATAATAGCGACATAAAATTTATTGTTATTGAAAATGGCGTTACATCAATAGGAGAATATGCTTTTTATAATTGCCACAGCCTTTTAAGTGTTGTAGTTTCTGATAGTGTCAAGAGGATTGAATCTTGTGCTTTTGGACATTGTGAAAATTTAACAAATATAACAATTTCAAGTTATCTAAATACGATTGGAAACTATTCGTTTGATTTTTGTAAAAGTCTTACGGATGTTTATTATAAAGGCACAAAAGAGGAGTGGAAAGCGATAAGCTTAGGTTTAAACAACATTTTTTTAACTAATGCAAGGATTCGTTATGAATATGGATTTCATCTTAATACAATAGAATATAATATACAAAACCCGACTTGTAATTCTATCGGATATACTGCTGGTACATATTGTTCTGAATGTGAAAGATGGATAGAAGGTCATGAAGAAATTCCTTCTACCCACACTGATTTTAACGATGATAAATATTGCGATATTTGCCGAGAATATACTCAAAAATTATTAAAAAAAGGCGCGTGTGGTGATAATGTATATTATAAATGGTACGAAGATGGTATGGTTATTATCAGCGGTTCTGGTGAAATGTGGGACAATATTAATGGACGAGTATCTCCGTTTCCATTTGAAATCAGCAACAATATCGTTTTGGGTATAGTTATAGAAAATGGCGTAACAAAAATAGGTTACGGTAGTTTTCATCGATGTAACCGTGTGGAAAGAATTATTATTGGTTCGGATGTTGTTAAAATTGGAGAACATGCTTTTAGTGAATGTAGCGATATAAGAGATGTGTATTATGCAGGCAGTAATGAAAAATGGAGAGCAATCGAAATAGATAAGTTTAATTCCGAGTTTAAGGAAGCGACTGTTTATTATAATTATTGTATGGCTTCTAAATCTTTCATACATAAAAATCAAATCTATAGTGAAAAAGAAGAATCGAGCTGTACTTCTGTAGGTTATACTGCAGGTGCATATTGTACGGATTGTGAAAAGTGGCTTTCAGGTCATGAGGAGCTTCCCATTCTTGACCATACCGATACCGACTTCGATAAATTCTGTGACGATTGCGGTAGCTACACCGAAAAGCTCTACAAAACAGGTTTTTGCGGTGATAACGTAACCTACGAATGGTATGAGGATGGTATGGTTATCATCAGCGGTACGGGTGCGATGACTAATTATAGAAACTATAATAGCTCACCATTTTATAATAGCAACATTAAAAATGTTATTATCAGTGATGGTGTAACAACCATCGGTGATTGGGCTTTCTCTTACTGCTACAGCCTTACGGAAGTCACCATAGGTGACGGAGTGACAAAAATCGGTAATTATGCTTTTTATAATTACTGTGCTCTTGATAGTATTGTTATACCTGACTGTGTAACAATAATTGGTGACTATGCCTTTTCCGGAGATTGCTTTGGAAGCTTTAGTCTTAAGAATGTGGTCATTGGGAATGGTGTAACATCAATAGGTAACTACGCATTCGCTGGCGAAACGAGTGGTACTCATCTTACAAATGTGACTATCGGTAATAATGTTAAAACAATCGGTAAAATGGCTTTTTTCTTTAGTGACAAGCTTACAAATCTAACTATACCCGATAGTGTAACGACAATTGGAGATGGAGCTTTTAGTAACTGTTTTAACCTTGAGTGCATAACAATTGGTACTGGAGTAACAACAATAGGTGATTATGCTTTTGATATGGACTCTGGTTTTGGAGAACCTAAACTTAAGAATGTTATTTACAGTGACTCTATTGCAAGTTGGAGGCTGATAAATATAGGACGTTTTAACAATTGCCTAATAAATGCAAATATTATTTATAGCGCATGCAATATAACAACTCGTCTACAGCAAAACGCAACCTGCACAGAAAACGGCTACACTGCAGGTACATACTGTCCCGACTGTGATAGTTGGCTTTCAGGTCATACTGTAATCAGCGCAAAGGGTCACAGCTACACTGAAAAAATAATTGACTCAGCTCACCTTAAATCAAAGGCAACTGTTGAAAAATCTGCTGTTTATAAATACGACTGTGCAAACTGCGATTCAATTAGCTCCGATAAAACCTTCACTCACGGTAAGGCTCTTAATCTTGGCACAACCTCATCGGTAACCGCCACACAAACAACATCTTCAGTAACACTTACCTGGTCAAAAGCTGAAAACGCTACGGGCTACCGTATCTATTACAAGCTTCCCGGTGACATAAGCTGGAGAACATCGGTTTCTTATACTACTGCAACAACCATAACCTACAGCAAGCTCCCCTCGGGTCAATCTTATTGTTTCGCAATAAGAAGTGCATATAAAAAAACTGACGGAACGTACATTCTCGGCGGATATAAAGAAATCGCAACCGCAACCAAGGCAACCGCTCCCGCTGATGTTTACTCATTCCAGAATTCTTCTGCTATCAGACTTATCTGGACAGCTTCCAAAGGTGCAACAGGTTACAGGATTTACTATAAGTCGGGTAATACCTGGAAGGTTTGTGTAAGCACCACCGCAGCAACCTCACATACTTTTAAAAACCTTAAAGCAGGCTCAAAGTATACCTTTGCAGTACGTCCGTATATCCTTGCTGACGGTGTTGTTATATGGAGTGACTATATCACCATCACAACCGCCACACAAACAATCTCTCCTGTTATTACCCTTACAAGCACTTCAAAAGGTAACATTAACCTTTCCTGGAAGGCAGTAAACGGTGCAGAAGCTTATCAGGTCTACTACAAGGCAGGTAACGGAAACTACAAGCTTTATAAAACCTATACAAGCGCACAGAACCTTAAGTTCTCAAACCTTAAGTCGGGTACAAAATACACCTTTGCTGTTCGTGGTGTAATCAAGGGTAGTGAAGAGAACATCTACGGCTTCCACAGCCCTGTTACCGTAACCGTTAAGTAGCCTTCAGTCATATTTCCTTGTGATTTTGTATAAAATTATCTTGACATTACGTGTTAAACCGACACCTTGCCGAAAATGAGTTGAAACTATTGAATTTTCGTTGAAATTATGCGATAATAGCATATAATAATTTTAAGATAAGGAGTTTATCATAATGAAAAAGATTATTTGCAAAGTTACTTATGATACCGACGCTTCAGAGCTTGTAATGAAAAAGACAAGCGGTGAGTTCGGTGACCCCGCAGGTTACGAAGAGAGCCTTTACAAAACTGCTGACGGTAAGTTCTTCCTTTATGTCAACGGTGGTGCAGATTCAATCTACCCCAAAGAAGACATCAAGAGATTGGCTGCAAAGAAGGCAGAAGAGTGGCAGGCTAACGCATAAGTCCAAAAAGCAAATCCGGCTGCAGAAATGTAGTCGGATTTTTTTCTTATTTGTATGAAAACTATTGACTTTATCGTGTTAATATGCTAAAGTATTAAAGCAACAATATATTTTAGGGGAAAGTATAATGAAAATTGAGTCAAAAATCTTAAAACCCGACGAAAGAGCCGCCTGTGTGCTCCGTTCTCTATACAGAAATCTCGGCTACTGTCAGTATAAAATGAGCAAGTTTGAGGAATATGCCCTCTATGTAAGAAATAAGGACTTCCTTGTTTCTGACGGTATTATTTCCTTTACAGATACAAACGGCAGACTTCTCGCGCTTAAGCCCGACGTAACTCTCTCAATCATCAATAACTCCAAGGATGTTCCCGGTAGCGTACAGAAGCTTTATTATGATGAGAATGTCTACCGTATTTCTAAAAGCTCCCGCGCATACAAGGAAATCCGTCAGACAGGACTTGAGTGTATTGGTGATGTCAGCCTTCTTGAAATCTGCGAAGTGCTGCTTCTTGCTGTAAGAAGCCTTGAAAGTATCAGCAATAACTATATACTTGAGCTCTCTCATGAAGGTGTTATAGAGTCCGTTCTCGAGGATTGCGGTATTGATGCGGGACTTCGCAGAAGCATTCTTTCCGCTGTCAGCCGTAAAAGCAAGGGTGAGCTTGAATTTATCTGCGCTGAAAACAGTATTTCTGATGAGGTAAAGAAAAGACTTCTTGTTTTTG
>JBGUVH010000128.1:0-4501 GCA_045134215.1 Acutalibacteraceae bacterium | reverse complement strand
ATAATTTTAATTATCGTCACAGCCTTCTTCCCTGTTTCATTATCCGTAAAAATTAAATGGGATAAAAAACTTGAACGGGAAATAAAGCTTTTCGGCAGGGTGCTTGAATTTGACAGCACTAAAAAGAAAGGCACCGATATCGGCTTTAAACAAACTTTGACTTTTATTTTTTCAAAGAAAAACGGAATATGGAACGATGTTAAATACATTTTCAGCAAAGCCGTTGTAAACAACTTCAAGCTTCACATTACCGTTGCCGAAGAAGATGCTGCAGCTACTGCACTTATCTATTCTGGTGTATGTGCTTTGATTTACCCTGCCGTTTGCTATCTCGAAAGCATTATCACCTTTAAGGAAGATGATTTAAAAATACGTTGTGACTATGAAAGTCAAAATCCAAATATATACCTTTTCGTAAAAATAAGAGTAAGCCTGAAAACCGCTTTTTTTACCGTAATTAAGCTTATACCGAAAATCAAAAAACTCACAAAGGAAGTAAAAAACAATGAATAAAATAACTGATATAATTTCTACTACTGCCGACAAGGCAAACTCCGCTTTAAAGGAAAATTCAGTTCTCGGTGACCCTATCACCGTTGACGGTACGATGATAATTCCCGTCTATAAGCTTTCCTTCGGTTTCGGTGGAGGCGGCTTTGACGGAACAAATTCCAAAAATTCCGACAGTGTTGCAGGAGGTGCAGGTGCAGGCGTTACTAAAAAACCTGTTTCCTATATAACAATACGGGACGGAGAAATTTCGGTACTATCCGCAGAAGACTCGTCTAAAAAAGATTTCATTAGTAAAATTTTCTCAGCCATTACTAAAAACAAAGGTAAATAATAATGAAAAGTAATTTAATTAAAAAAATAACTATTGCTTCACTCTTTGCGGCAATAATTTTTGTATCAACATTTTTTATAGCAATTCCTTTGCCTACGGGATACGCAAACCTTGGTGACTGCTTTGTAATACTTGCAGGTATCATACTGGGACCCTATGGTATTGCCGCCGCTGCTATAGGAAGCTGTCTGTGCGATATACTTACAGGCGCATATATGATATATGCACCTGCCACCTTTATTATAAAGGGCGTTATGGCGGTTATGTCTTACATATTACTTAAAAAGAAATATACGGTTGTCCGCCATATTCTGACAGCTACTTTTAGCGAGGTTATTATGGTCGGCGGTTACTTTGTTTATGAATTTTTCGTAATCGGCATCGGTGCCGCTGCTTTAGGTTCGGTTATAGGCAACTGTATGCAAGGAATTGTGGGGATTGTTGCATCCGTTATTTTCTATACCGTACTAAATAAAACCGGAGTAATAAAACGTATAAAATTATGAGTCTTACAAAAAAACCTAAATATATAAAAGAACCCACCGATTTACAGTGTGGTCAGGCAGTTCTTGCTATGCTTACCGATAAATCTGTAGACAAAATAATAACAGAATGTGGTACAGACAGAGAAACCACCCTTGCACAGATGAAAAAGGTGCTAAATGAAAACGGCATTAATTTTTCAGAAGAAAGGAAAGAAGCGAAAAGCAAAAGCGATTTACCAAAAATTGCACTTCTGAGCCTTGAAACCCCTCGCTGTTGGCATTGGTCGTTATATTTTGACGGAATATTCTATGACCCTGAACACGAAATAATGAACGACTTTCCTATATGTAAAAGAAAATATTATTGGGAAATCAAAAAAGAAGCAATCAGTTGATTGCTTCTTTTAATTTATCACTTACTTGATGCTATCAAATCTGCTTTTTCTTGGCTAATATATCCATATTCCACCATACTATCCAGAACCTGCCTTTGTCTTTGAACAGTCAGTGGAGAGTTGTTTTTAGGTGAATAAACAGAAGGCGCATTAGGCACTCCAGCAAGAATAGTCGCCTGATTATCAGTCAGGTTAATCGGCTCTACTCCATAATACCCCATTGATGCATCATAAATGTTATAATATCCGTTTCCGAAAAATATGTTATTCACATACAGCTCAAAGATTTCGTCCTTGTCGTAATTCTTTTCAATATCAAAAGCCACAAACATTTCCGCAACCTTGCGTTCTATCTTTTTCTCCTGTGTAAAATACATATTTTTAGCAACCTGCTGTGTTATAGTGCTTCCGCCTTCGGTAAATTCTCCATCCTTAAGATTAGTTATAATCGCCCTCAGTGTAGACACTATACTTACAGCTCCGTGACTATCGAAATTATGGTCTTCAGCAGCTATTACAGCATCAATATATATCTTTGGAAGCTCATCCTTTTTAACAAAATTCTCCTGAGAAGTAATTTCTGAAACCTTCGCTTCAAGGGGAATCTCAGAAATCACTCTTTTATATTCCTTATAACCGATTGCGACATAATACGCACAAAGGCTTATTCCCGCAATAATTATAACAGCCAGAAATGTGGCAATAATTTTACGTATCAGTTTTTTCATATCAGTATTTACGAATGGAAAGAGTTCCGTCGTCCTCCCCTTTTTCAATCTTTCTTATTACTACTTCATAGCTTATACCGTTATCAACATTTACCGTTACTCTATCTCCTATTTTTTTGCCAAAAAGAGCTTTTCCGATAGGTGATTCCTTACTCACAATATTCGACAGCGCATCATGTCGGACGGTAGTAACTATCATTACCGTTTCCTCTTCGTCATCATCTTCAATATAATAGGTTACTTTATCGTAAAGACCCACCTCATCATCAGTGGAATTATCCTCTATAATAATTGCGGTTTTTATCATATTACGCAGAAAACGGATACGGCTTTCGTTCTTGCCCCTCTCCTGCTTTGCCGCCTTATATTCGAAATTTTCACTTAAATCTCCGTGACCTCTGGCAAATTTCACTTCCTCTAATATTTTAGGGCGAAGGACACCTATGCGATATTCCATCTCCTCCTGCATTTTTTCAATATCCTTTTTTGTCAGCTCATTATGCATTTTAATCACTCGCTTCTAAAAACATTATACCAATATATAAAAAAATTTTCAATTACAAAATAGTAATAAAAGCCGCAGAAAATTCTGCGGCAATATATCAGAAATTAGCATCACAAATAATCTCGCCAAAAGGTACATTTTCAATACCCTTGTATTCAAAAAGCTCACTGAGAGTCACAAAGCGATAGCCTACCTCATACAGAAATTTACAAACCTCTTCAATACAGGCGGCAGTCGGGTTTGACCAACCGTGACAAAGAACTATAGCCCCGTCATAAGCATTATTAAGTATTGTAGACTTAGCCAAAGCATTCATACAGTCACCTCATTAAATTTTATGGAACAATATGCTTTACTATCGGTATTTTTTTAAGAATAAAGGTTATCAGTAGCGCCACAAAATAAATAAGCACAGGTGCCGTCATTCTCCATACAACCCCGAAAACATTTTCGGGAAGAACAGAGCTAAAAAACCTTATTACTATCATATGAATAAGATAAACTCCAAAGCTACAGCCAGATATTTTAGACAACACTGCTCTTTTATTATTAAGAAATTCAACAGGCTTCATATATCTGAACAGCACAAACACAGCAACAGCCAAAAAGACGGAATAATATTCGGTATAGCTGAAAAACATTTTATTAATAGCCCCGTCACGTACAGACAGTAAAACAGTCATAGCATACCTTAGAACCGCACCGAATATACCAAAGACATAAATAACAAGTCTTAGCTTACGGTTTAGTTCTTCTGTTGAAATCAAATACCCAAGAATAACAAAAAGCAGGTATCCGTTCACCATAGGCATATTAAGATTTGTGTTCCAGCCAAGCCCAAGATACCTAAAAACAGGTGGTAAAAGCGACGTCAGTAGAAAGGTACAGCCCGCAAGATACCATAAAACCTTTCTGTGATTTTTAAGAAGGGACAAAGCAGGTAATGCGAGATACACCGAAAACAGCGGAATAAAAAACCAGTAAACATTTTCAACCGAAGTCAAAAAGCAACGGCTTATAAACTGACGGATACCAATTTCAAAAAGATTTATTCCCTTTAATACAGAGTTTATCAAGGTCCATGCCACAAAAGGAATGACTGTACGGGAAAAACGTTTTTTAAAAAACTCAACCGTTGTATAGCGCGACCTGTATTCCATTAAGGTAGCTCCTGTCAGCATAAAGAAAACAGGTACAGGCCAGTAAAGAAATACTTCAATAAATAAAGCCTGATACCAACCAAAAGTATCAGAGTAAGTGTGAGCAGTGCCGTTGCAGTGCAAAAACACTACACCCAAGGTAGCAAATATATTGAGTATATCAAAATAAAGAATTCTCGATTTATCAGAATTAACAGTATTTAATTTTTCCACAAAACTCTCCTAAAAATATATTCATATTATTATATCACAATTTTCGAGTTTTTACAACTATTTAAAAATATTTTGTCCCTATTGTTCATTATTCATCAGCGAAGCGACTTCAATATTCATTATTCATTTGAAAATCCGTTCTTTCTTAATGAATAATGAATGATGAATATT
>JBGUVH010000127.1:0-3876 GCA_045134215.1 Acutalibacteraceae bacterium | reverse complement strand
CTAGTACGCTTTGAATATGGTTCTTTATTTGGAACTACGCCAATATCATAAAGGAAACGGTGCCAGAAACGGCTGTAAAGAAGATGAAGTGTTGTATGCTCCATACCGCCGTTATACCAGTCAACAGGACCCCAGTAGCTAAGAGCTTCCTTAGAAGCTAATTCTTTGTCATTATGAGGGTCACAGTAGCGAAGGAAGTACCAAGAGGAACCTGCCCACTGAGGCATTGTATCGGTTTCACTTACTGCCTTGCCACCGCACTTGGGACAGGTAGTGTTTATCCACTCTGTAATATTTGCAAGAGGAGATTCACCTGTATCGGTAGGCTCATAGGACTCAACCTCAGGAAGAAGTAAGGGAAGCTCACTCTCAGGCAGCGGTACCCAGCCACAGCAATCGCAGTGAACCATAGGAATGGGCTCTCCCCAATAGCGCTGACGGGAGAACACCCAGTCACGAAGCTTATAGTTAGTCTTCTTCTCGCCTATTCCCTTTTCAGTAAGCCAGTTTTGAATAGCAACCTTTGCATCCTCAACACTCATACCGTCAAGGAAGCCAGAGTTAACCATAATGCCTGTAGCACAGTCGGTAAAGGCTTCTTCCTCTACATTTCCGCCCTTTACAACCTCGATAATGGGAAGACCGAATTTCTTTGCAAATTCCCAGTCGCGAGTGTCGTGAGCAGGAACAGCCATAATAGCGCCTGTTCCATAGGAAATAAGAACATAGTCAGAAATAAAAATCGGGATTTCGGTATTATTTACAGGGTTTATTGCTCTTACACCGTCAAGTCTTACACCCGTTTTATCCTTTGCAAGTTCAGTTCTTTCAAAATCAGACTTCTTTGCAGCCTCTGCCTTATAAGCATTAACCTCATCCATATTGCTGATTTTGTCAGCCCATTTTTCAATAAGAGGATGCTCAGGAGAAAGCACCATATAGGTGGCGCCGAAAAGTGTATCTGCACGGGTTGTGTATATTTCAAGCACATCGCCTGTAGTAGCAGTAAATTTCACCTGAGTACCGTATGAACGGCCAATCCAGTTTTCCTGCTGAGTTTTTACTCTGTCAATAAAATTAACTGTAGAAAGGTCATCAATAAGTCTACCTGCATACTCGGTAATTTTAAGCATCCACTGGCTTTTTTCCTTATGTACAACCTGACTTGCGCAACGCTCACAAACACCGTTTACAACCTCTTCGTTTGCAAGCACACATTTACAGGAGGTACACCAGTTAACCGCCATCTGCTTTTTATAAGCAAGGCCCTTTTCAAACAGCTTCAGGAATATCCACTGTGTCCACTTATAATAAGCGGGGTCGGTAGTATTTATTTCTCTGTTCCAGTCAAAAGAGAAGCCGAGAGATTTAAGCTGACGCTTAAAGTTTTCAACATTATTTTTTGTAACTATTTCAGGGTGAATATGGTTCTTTATTGCAAAGTTTTCGGTAGGAAGACCGAAAGCATCCCAACCCATAGGATAAAGCACATTATAGCCCTGAAGACGCTTTTTACGTGCAACTATATCAATAGCAGTATAGGAACGGGGATGTCCTACGTGAAGTCCCTGACCTGAAGGATACGGGAACTCTACAAGTCCGTAAAACTTAGGAAGAGTATAATCGTCCTTTGCAGCAAAGGGCTGTTCCTTGTCCCATATATCCTGCCATTTCTTTTCTATTTCACTGAAATTATATCTTTCTTGTTTCATATTTTTAACCTCTGCTTTCTTAAGAAAGGAAATTTTCTATATTAATTTGCTCGCCGTCTGCCCAAGTCTGGTCAAGTGAATAAAACTCTCTTGCCTCACGGTGAAAAACATGAACAATAACACTGCCATAGTCAAGCAATATCCAGTTAGAGCCTCTGCCCTCAATATGATGAACAGGCTGATTTTTAAGGTCAAGCTGATACTCAACCTCTTCAGCTAATGCTCGTACCTGCGTACTGGAATTTGCCGTTGCAATTACAAAATAATCAGCTATAACCGTAAGGTCATCAACCTTTATTGCGTTAATATTCTGTCCTTTTTTTGAATCAAGTGCCCTAACGGCAGTTTCTAAAATTTCTATAGCTTCCATTTCTTACTTCCTATCAGACAATAATTGATTGTACGCACTAAGCGTATCGGGGTGAATAAGCTGTGTTTTATTACCAAGTGACACAATTGTGTGACGAAGAGCATAAATAAGCGCTTCATCTAAGCTTCTATCGGCAATATGTCTTAATACATCTACATCGGGATATTTTCTGTCCCGTGAGGTAAAGTCAGCAATATACACTATTTTTTCAAGAAGGCTCATATCTGCCCTTCCTGTAGTATGATAGCGTACTGCATTAATTATATCGCTATCCGTAATATCAAGCTCATTTTCAATATAAGCCGCACCGCTTATTGCGTGCCATACCTTAGGACTTTCCCTTTCGACACTTGAAAGCATTATAGCAGAACTGTCAAAAAATTGCAACTGTTCACTATCACTTAAATTCTTTGTTATATCGTGAAGAAGTCCTGCAAGATATGCTTTTTCTTTATCAGCGCCGTATTTTTCCGCCAGTTCCACTGCCCTTTGGGCAACACAAAGGCTATGCTCAAAACGGTAGCTGTCAAGCTTTTCTTTTAAAAGGGTTATATAGTTCTCATATTTATCATTCATATCCGTAAAGCCCTTTTTCCTTTATATATTCCATAACCCGTATGGGTATTTCACCGTCTGTTTCTCTCTTTTCAAGCTCATTTCTCAGTGCAGTGGAGGAAACATCCTCTGTAATACATACAGTGTAGTGTATTTCAGCCCCCTGCTCTCTTAGTTTATCAAGATAAATTCTCAGTTCTTTTGAGTCGGTACCAGGACGGTCAATAACCAAAAAAGCGCACAGTCTTTTAAGCTCATCAAATCTGTGCCAGGTATCAAGGGTAATTGCCATATCACCGCCGCAGACCACAAAAAACTTTTCATCGGTGTGCTCATTTTTAAGTGCTTCTACAGTGTAATATGTATAGCTTGTTGACTGCCTTCTGATTTCAAAATCACTGACACAAACCTTTTTTATTCCCTCAACAGCAATACGGCACATATTCAGCCTGTCCTCTTCCCCTGCAAGATACTCTGCGGTTTTATGAGGCGGAATATAGGTAGGAATAACAAGAATCCTGTCAATAAAATCAAGACTGCTTAAGTGCTTTATAATTTTAATATGCTCACTGTGAATAGGGTTAAAGGTACCACCGAAAATAGCAGTGTTTCCCATATTATTTTACCAGCTTAATAGGTGTAATATCCTTATTATCGCTATGCTTATAAAGGATTATTTTCGAACCGATAATATGAACTATCTCGCTTTCACTTTGCTCTGCTACCTGAGCGGCAATAGTTCTTATATCCTCAGGTGCAGTAGAATGAACTTTTATTTTTATAAGCTCTCTTACATAAAGAGCTTCACTTACAGTCTTTATAAGAGCAGGAGAAATTCCACCCTTACCTATCTGTATAATTGTTTCATAGTCGTTTGCCATACCTCTTAAAAAGGCACGCTGTCTGCTGTTTAACATAAATACTCCTCTTTCAGTTTTTTAGAAAGCTCTTTAAGAGCAGCCCCTCTGTGACTGATACTGTCCTTTTCTTCATCGCTTATTTCACCGAAACAGCCAAGCTCACTTATAAAAAGCGGGTCATAGCCAAAGCCCTTGCTTCCGCAAAGCTCTGTACCTATTCTGCCCTCACATTCGCCTCTTACCGTAAATTCCCTTCCGTCAGGAAAAACACAGGCAACTGCAGAAACAAATCTTGCGGTACGCTTATCTTCAGGTACATCCTTCAAAACATTAAGAAGCTTTGCATTATTCTTTGCACTGTCACTTGGCTCCCCTGCAT
>JBGUVH010000126.1:0-3025 GCA_045134215.1 Acutalibacteraceae bacterium | reverse complement strand
CGGTACGCATAGATGCGTACCTTACCGTAGGCAGTTTTCCTACATGATTTGTTTTTTAAAACAACCAACCACCGTAGGGGCCAGGCTTGCCCAGCCCGAAAAGCTTACTATACAACCAAAACGGGTCAGGCAAGCCTGACCCGTAGAGAAAACATTATTCAGATTTACTTCAGCGCAAGAAATTCATATAAGAACCTTGCTTAAAAATGTTTTAAGTCTTTCTGTCTGAGGATTATTGAAAATCTCGTCGGGAGTACCCTCCTCGGCAATTACACCCTCATCCATAAATATAACTCTGTCTGCCACTTCCTTGGCAAAGCCCATTTCGTGAGTAACGACAATCATCGTCATACCCTGCTTTGCAAGGTCCTTCATAACGTCAAGAACCTCGCCCACCATTTCGGGGTCAAGAGCTGAGGTAGGCTCGTCAAAGAGCATTACCTCGGGATTCATAGCCAAAGAACGGACTATGGCAACACGCTGCTTCTGACCGCCCGAAAGAGATGAGGGATAAGCATCCGCTTTATCTTCAAGACCGATTCTTTTAAGAAGGTCGATTGCTCTGTCGTGAACCTCTTTTTTAAGAGCCTGCTTTGCGGCACGGTTGTATTTCTTTTCTTTTTTAAGCTTTTTCTTTCCCACATATATGGGCGCCATCATAATATTCTCAAGAACTGTCTTATTGGCGAAAAGATTGAAATGCTGGAAAACCATTCCCATCTTCTGACGGTGAATATTAATATTTACCTTCGGGTCAGCAATATCAACACCGTTAAAAATTACCGAACCGCCCGTAGGGTCCTCCATACAGTTAAGACATCTGAGAAACGTGCTTTTACCCGAACCCGAGGGACCGAGAACAACAACCTTTTCACCGCGTGTAATTACGGTGTCAATACCTTTAAGAACATGGTTATCATCAAAAGACTTCTGAAGTCCTTTGACTTCAAGAATAACATTATTTTCTGTCACCTTTTCTCAGACTCCTTTCCATAATTTTGATTCCCAATGAAATAATACAGATTACAACGATATAGATTACCGCCATAGCAAGATAAGGAATCATGTATTCGTATTTGCTTTCACCGATTGACTGGAAAGCGCGATAAAGGTCTATAACAGTAATAAAAGAAGCTACCGATGTTTCCTTAACGAGAGCTATAAACTCATTACCGAGTGTAGGAAGAATATTTTTGATTGCCTGGGGAATTACAACCTTAAACATAGCGGCAGAATAACTGAAGCCGACAGAGCGTGCACCTTCAAGCTGACCTGGGTCAACGGACATAATACCCGCTCGCATAATTTCCGATATGTACGCACCGCTGTTAAGACCAAACACAACTACCGCCACACTAACTGCCGGAAACTGAAGCCCTAAAAGAGGAAGCAAAACGTAGTAAAACACAAGTAACTGAACAACCATTGGTGTTCCCCTGAACAAACCTACATAAAATTTACAAACACTGTCCAGCATTCTTATAACACGTTTGTACTTAGGTAAAACTCTTATTGTAGCAATAAGGGTACCGATAACAATACCAATGATAAGACCAACAACGGCTATTATCATTGTATTTTTAAAACCAAGGAGTACATCTTTGTAGCCACCCTTGGTCCAGAACAACTCCCAGAAGATTTCAAGTTTGTAAGAAAAATTTCCCATAATTTCACCTTTCACAAAACAATGCCTTACTGAAGTCAGCAAGGCACTGTAATTGCTATTCCGTATAATACTTATGCAATAGCGTTATAGTTTTCAACAATACGAGCGGCGGGAGCAGCGTCGATAACAACTGCATCAATGTTGCCGTTAAGAAGGTCCTGAGTTGCAAGCGCACCGCTTGTATAACCCTTACCTGTTACTGCGAAACCTTCATAGCCCCAGTCAGCATCACCAAGAACATAGTACTGACCTGTTGTACCGTTCTGGTAACCGATAGCTGTTTTATCGTCGAAGCCTTTAAGAATTGCTTCTACAGCAGCTGCATCCTTACATGCATCGAATGTTGTGTCATCACCCTTAACGATGAGCTTCTGAGATGCTTCGTAGTAAGAATCTGTGAAAGTAACTACTTCTTTTCTTTCTTCGTTAACTGTAAGACCTGCCATTGCGATGTCACACTGGTGCTCGCCTACTGAAAGGCAAACAGCCTCAAACTGCATATCGTTGATAACAAGCTCTTTGCCGAGTTCTTTTGCAAGAAGCGCTGCAATTTCCATATCCACACCGTAGAATGAATCGCCTTCTTTGTATTCAAAGGGAGCAAATGCAGCGTTAGTAGCAACAACAAGCTGATCCTTTGAGGGGTCTAACTTAGCTGATTTAACGGGTGTAGGCTCACCATCACCGAAATACTTGTTGCAGATTTCGTCGAATGTACCGTCAGCCTTAATCTTTGCAATGAAAGCGTTTGTTTTTTCGAGAAGCTCGGGCTGATCCTTATCAACACCGAAAGCATACTGTTCGGATGTAAGGTCAATGTCAATAACCTTTACTGCGGGTGTTTTTACTTCGTCACCTGCAGGAGCTTTTTCAGGAGCTTTTTCAGGAGCCTTGCCACAAGCTGCGAAACAAGCAAGCATAGCAAATACCATAACGAATGCTGTAACTTTTAAAAACTTTTTCATTTCTAAAACCTCACTTTTATTTTTGGAAAGTATATTTCCTGTGTGTGCATTATACATCGGGTTATTTTAAAATGCAACACTTTTTGTAAAAAAATAAGGTTAATATACATAAATATGAATATTTTTACATATCTTTTGTGGTTCGAAAATTAGATATGTACAAACAGATGAAAATATTGTATAATAGCAAATACATACTGACCTAAGAAAAAATACGCGAAGCCTCGCCTCTCTGCGTAAGGAGAGATGGGGACCGCCGACAGGCGGTGGGAGGTCCTAGTCAGTTCGTTTATAAATCAACTAAACGGGACCTTCCACCACTCCGCTGTACTGTGCCGTAAAATTAAGTTTTGGGCTCGCTTGAAAGTGAATTGTAATATCAAATTAAATAAAA